>JAJDDU010000514.1 GCA_029260155.1 Phycisphaerae bacterium
CATCGGTCTACGGAACCGAAGGTTAGAGGTTCGAATCCTCTGCGGCGGAGTTGCCCCTCCCCGGTGTCGGCGGGTTGGCTAGGCGGTCTTATTCCGGGCCGTTTTTCACGCTTGAAAGCCTATCGGCATCTCGGACCAGCCGTGCCGTCTCGGCGTCCGGCGAATAGCACCGTTTTCCATCGATGATAATGAGAACGCCATCATCCTGTTTGGGCTCGCCCAGGCGTGTCTCTTTCACGTCCGCGTGGACGACAGCCCATGCAACAAAATCACGTAAAGTCACGATGCCCACTGCGGCCCCCTGATCGTCCACAACAGGAAGACAGGATACTCGTTCTCGGAGTATCTGCTCCGCTGCCGCTGCGATGGTCTCATCCGGCGTGGTTGTTACCAGATTCCGGGACATGATTTGATGGACACGTTTTTGCAGCGTATTGAGATCCTGAGAGCGCTCCATCGTCTTGCTGCCTACGAACGGGCTCACCACTTTGAGGATGTCTCGATCCGATACCACACCATGGGCTTTATCACGCTCCATGATGACGACATGGTGACATCGTTCACGCTCAAACAGACGCTTAACGGTCAAGAGCGAATCATCCATGTCAACGGAGTGCACCGGTGTTGTCATGATGTCTCGGATATGCTGTTGAGATCGACTCGCCGGCTGCTGCATGAAACCACCTCCCTGAATCGGGTGCTGCGCCTTGGCCACATGAGGTCTGATCACGCAGTGCAACTACGAACCACGCCTCGCGTCAACCAGCCACACCGATGGTCAGCGTAGGCGAGATTGCCTTGGCTCGCAATTCGAGCGAGCTACTCCGAACGGCATCATGTGAGAGGCTCGGCGGCCCGCAATGCTGCGCGTGTCGGCCAAATGTCCAGCTTCTCGCGGGTCGTTTGCCCCGTGCCATGACCGTATCCACTGTAGGCGGTGCCCAGCAACCCACTCCATTCACGCTTCGATAGTTCGTTCGTGTCACGAACAACTAGGGATATCCCTAAAGGTGCTGAGCGCCCCGCAAGCACGGTTTGGTTTGGAGTCTAGACAGGAAATCGGTATGATGGTTGCGGCTGACGACGGCCATGATGAACGCGCGGTGGCGCGCAGGGACCGACAGGTATTAGGAGCGGATGGATGCACTTACGTATTGCGGTGGCGGTTGCGGTGGGAATCGGATGCTATGCGGCGTTGACGCGGGCGGACCAAGCTCCTCTCGAACCAGCGAACGTGACGGCGGCACCGAGCGGCGAAACAGCCATCCGCTGGTACAGCGGACTGGAATCATCAACAACAAAGACGCCTGCGCAGCTCCGGGATATTCTGAGCGCCTTGGGCGCGATCGCTGAACAGCGTCACATTGTCGTGCAATTCGCCGAACCGGTAGGACCGACACGGCGCGAGGCGATGCGGGCGTCCGGTTTGCGCCTGCTCAGCTACCTCGGCGACAATGCGTTCTTCGCCGCGATGTCTCCCGAGGGCTTTCGGCCCGCTGTTCTTTCGCAGACGCCTGGGTTCATTGACGCGCGCGCCATCGAGCGAAGCTGGAAGCTGCACCCAAACTTTATCGCCGGTCCGATCCCCAAATGGGCCATCGTCGATGCGAAGGAGCCGAACAACGCTGTCGTAGCCGCCTACATCATGTTTCACCGAGACGTCGCTCTGGCCTCGGTGGGCGTCAACACCGTGGTGGCGAAAAACGCGAAGATTATCTCGCGGCTGCACACTGTGAACGGACTGGTGATCGAGCTTCCATTGTCGGAGTTGCCGGCGCTCGCGGACGAGGACGTCGTTCAGTGGATCGAGCCGCCACTGCCGAAATTCAGCGAGCTCAACAACAGCAACCGGGAAATCACCGGAGCCAACATTGTTCAGGACGCTCCGTACGGGCTTGACGGCTCGGGCGTCACCGTCCTCGTCTACGACGGCGGCGCCGCGTCTGCGAGTCACCCCGACTTCGGTGGTCGCCTGACCGCGCGCGATACTTCCGGCACATCCGACCACGCAACGCACGTCTCCGGCACGATCGGCGGTGACGGCAGTGACAGCGGCGGCTTGTATCGGGGCATGGCGCCGGGGGTGACGATCGAGTCCTACGGGTTCGAGCAGGAGGGTGGCTTGCAGGAAGGGTTCCTGTACCACGATCCTGGGGACATGGAAGCGGACTACGGCGAGGCCATCAACACGCACGGCGCCGTGATTTCCAACAATTCGATCGGCACGAACACCGCGCCCAACGGGTTTCCCTGCGAATGGGAGGGTAACTATGGCGTGACGGGAAACCTGATTGACTCTATCGTGGGTGGAGGCCTCGGTAGCCCATTTCGGGTTGTTTGGGCGAACGGAAACGAACGCAGCAGCGGAGCTTGCGGCAGTACTTACCACACAACCGCACCGCCCGCTTGCGCAAAGAACCACATCACCGTCGGAGCGTTGAATTCCAACGACGATTCCAACACCTCTTTCACGAGTTGGGGCCCGTGCGACGACGACCGCCTGAAACCCGACGTCTCCGCACCCGGCTGTCAGAGCGACGACGACAACACCGTCACATCGTGTTCGAGCGGCGGCGGGTATACTGGCAAGTGCGGCACGTCCATGGCATCTCCAACCGTCTGTGGCCTGTCGGCGTTGCTGCTTCAGGACTTCCGCATGGAGTTTCCGGATGAGCCGGACTTCAGGAACTCGACGCTCAAGGCTCTTCTCGCGCACAATGCCGTGGACGTGGGCAACACGGGGCCTGATTACCAGAACGGCTATGGCTCGGTGCGGATTCAGCCGACCATCGATTTCATGCGCACCGGGAGCTTTCTGGAAGCAGACGTCAGTCAGGGAGCTACATATTCCGTGCTGACGATCGTCAATCCGGGGGATCAGCAACTCAAGGTCACGCTGGCATGGGACGACGCGCCTGGGACACCCAACGTCGACCCCGTGCTGGTGAACGATCTCGATCTCGTGGTGTTCGACCCGACGTCAACCCAGCATTTCCCGTGGACGCTCGGCGGACAGGCTGATCCCGCGTCTCCGGCGGTGCGGACGCAGGCGGATCACGTAAACAACATCGAGCAAGTCGTCGTGGACGGCCCGCAGCCCGGCGTGTGGCGCGTGGAAATCCACGGGTTCAACGTGCCCGAGGGGCCGCAGGTTTTCTCCGTGACCGCTTCGCCCAACCTGATCGACTGCTCCACACAGGGTGTGATCTCGCTCGATCGGCCGAAGTACGCCTGCGCGAGCAGCGCGACCATCTCGGTAATCGACTGCGACCTGGATACGGACAGCGGAACGACGCAGAGCGTTACCGTCAACATCGCCTCGGACACAGAGCCCGCTGGTGAATCGGTGATCTTGGTCGAGACCGACCCGGCGTCCGCTGCGTTCGACGGGACGATTCCGATGAGCATGGTCGATGCGGGTGGTACGCTTCAGATCTCGCCGAACGACGACATCACCGCGACCTACATCGACGCGGACGACGGGTTCGGGCAGACCGACGTGGTCGTTACGGCGACGGCTGTTGTCGACTGTGAACCGCCGGTTGTTTCGAACGTCCAGGTCATCGACGTCGGACCGTTCACGTCGACCGTCACATTCGAGACGGATGAGTTGACGCGGGCGGAATTGCGCTATGGCACTGCGTGCGAAGCACTCGGCGTGACCGTTTCCGCCCCAGGTTTCCGGACATCGCACTCCCTGCGTCTTTCCGGTCTGAGCGAGAACTCGACGTACTTCCTGGCCGTCGACGTCGTGGACCAAGCAGGCAACACGGCGACCGACGACAATGCCGGAGTGTGTCATAGCTTCGCGACACCCGACATCCCGGATTACTTCACGGAGCAGTTCGCCGGCAACTATGACCTGGCAAACACCTCGCTGGTGTTCGTGCCGAACCAATCGTTCGATTTCTATGCGTCCTGCGGTTTCCCAATAACGGAACTGCCCACCGACGCCGCCGGCGGCAACCCGGTTTCTCTCTCCGACGACGGCAACCAGTTGGTGACCGTGACCGGTGGAAACGCCGCCCTCCTGTACGGGGCGAGTTACACCGAGTTCTACATCGGCTCCAATGGCTACGTGACCTTCACCTCCGAAGACGGTGACTACTCCGAGACGTTCGCCGACCACTTCGACTTGCCGAGGATTTCCGGCCTGTTCGACGACCTGAACCCTTCTGCGGGTGGAACGGTTTCGTGGAAGCAACTCAGCGATCGCGTGGCGGTCACGTGGGAGAATGTACCCGAGTTCAGCAGCAGCAACTCGAACACGTTTCAAATCGAGATGTTCTTCGACGGCACGTTGGCGATAAGCATGCTCTCAATCGCAAGCAGCGACTCAATCGTCGGCCTGTCCGCAGGCGACGGCGTGGGACCGGGGTTCTTCGCGTCCGACCTGTCCAACTCAGGCAGTTGCGGTCCCCGTCCGCCGGGCGCTTCGAGTATCGGTGTCACGACTGAAATTGCGGTGCCGGTCACGATCACGCTGAGTGCGAGTGACGACGGTCTGCCCGATCCCCCGGCGGCGTTGAGCTACATCGTGACTTCGCTGCCCAGCGACGGAACACTGACCGATCTCGGAGGCGGCGTGATTGCGACCGTCCCGCACACGTTGGCGGGCGGAGGCAACGGCGTGAGCTACGCGCCCAATCCGTGGTTCGGCGGAACAGACAGCTTTCAGTACAAGGCCAACGACGGCGGAGTGCCTCCAGACGGCGGTGATTCCACTATCGCCACAGTGACGATCACCGTCGGCGGTCCTCAACCGGTCTACGTTTTCAACATGGACGACGATCCGAGTTGGACCGTGACGGGCCAATGGGCGTTCGGTCAGCCGACGGGGAGCGGCGGCGCCAGCGGCGGTCCCGATCCCACCGGTGGCCACACGGGAAGCAATGTGCTCGGCTTCAACTTGCAGGGCGACTACACGGACAACATGGCCGAATTCCATCTGACGACGGCCGCCATTGATTGCACGGATCTAACTGACGTGAGCGTCAGTTTTTGGCGGTGGCTGGGCGTGGAAAGCTCGACTTACGATCATGCGCGCGTGCGGGTGAGCAACGACGGCAGCAGTTGGTCCACGATCTGGGAGAATGGGGCCTCAATGTCCGATGCATCGTGGAGCCAGCAGGCGTACGACATCTCCGCCGTGGCCGACGGAGCATCGACGGTCTTTCTGCGATGGTCCATGGGGACGACGGATGGGTCGGTGCGGTATTGCGGCTGGAACATCGACGACGTCGAGATATGGGCCGTCGCGCCCCTCGCACTGCCGGGTGATATGGACAGCGACGGGGACGTCGAACTCGACGACTTCGCCGCGTTCGTCGATTGTTTCACAGGACCGAGCGGCATCGCGGGCCTCGGCTGCGACGCCGGCGATGTCGACACCGACGGTGACGTCGATATGGCGGACTTCTACGTCATTCAGAGAGTCCTTGGACAGTAGGCGCTCGCCCGAATGTTGATATTGAGGTTGTCAGTTGTCAGTCGTGGGGGCGGCTGACAACTGGCAACTCATTGGCGTTGCCATCGCCGCATTTGGGCTGCATGATCGCCCCGTGCGGCGAGCTCATGTCACTGAAAACCGCTGAAGAAATCGTTTTCCTGCAATAAGCGCGGCAGTCTGAACATTGAGGCTGTGTAGGCATCGGTGCACGCCACACGACGCGGGTCCGGCGGGAAGAACGATCCAAGCAGGCACGTTGTCCTGTGCTTGCCGGACCAGACTCAACATCGTCAGCCACTCGGAGGAATGGGAAATGAGCCAGTCTAAGACCCACGAACGAAACGGGAGCATTCGGGGAGTGATCGCCGCGCTTTGTGTGTGCCTGTTGGCGGGCTCAACAGCCTTCGGGCAGGTGTTGCCCGGGCCATGTGCCATCGATATGGAGTCGCCCGCGTGCCCGGACTCTGCCACGGCGTGCGGTGCGGACTTTGCGGGCGGGAGCGGCTGCATCGTCGCGGGATTGGGTAACTGCTATCAAAGCGGAATTCGCGGCTACGGCGTGCCTGCGGGCATGACGTTGAACATCGATCTGAACGCCGATCTTCTGAAACTGGATGTGTTCTTCGCGAACGAGACGGGCGGTTCCGGCACGATGACGTTCTTCGACGCGACGGATGTGCAAGTGGACGCGCCGATCATGACCAATGGTGATTGCGCAAACGGCCCCATGCCGCCTCCGCAAATCGTCACGTTCAGCTCGGCGGTCCGCAGAATCGAAGTAACTGCCACCGGCGCGCGCGTCTGGATCGACGATTTCACAGTCAACCCCGACGTGTGCGGCAACGGAACGCTCGACGCGGGTGAAGACTGCGACGACGGGAACCTCGACAACGGCGACGGATGCGACGCAACCTGCGCGGTCGAGGTGGTAGATCCCGTGCCAACCGCCTCTGAATGGGGACTTGGCGTCATGACCCTGCTGTTGCTGTCCGCTGGGACGGTCGTTCTGCGTCGTCGCACGCCATCGGTGGCGTAGGTGTATCAGTCGGGTGGCCCGTGGCTTTGGCGGCGGGCCACCCGCGCCAGCGCTACGCATTCATGTCGGACCAGCGTTTGGCCATCTGACCGAAGATGGCCAGCGCGATGGTGGCCAATATGCCAATGGCCGCAAACGGGCACCAGACCTTGTACTGGGGATGGTACTTTCCCCAGAGCAGTTGGGTCGCTGCCAGTGCAGATTGATTGACCTCCGCAGCCGCGAGCGCTCGCGCTTCGTACGGATTCAACCCCAGAACGTTCGCCGCGTGGCCGGGCGTCTTGGGCCAGTCTTTTGCGGCGAGCGATTTTTGAATCAAATCCGGGTTGTCGGCCAGTCTCTCCATGAGGGGCTGATCGCCCGGCTCGATTTCTTCATTGACTATACTCAAGGCGGCGGGATCGGATTCGACGAACCGGCCAAGAAGATCCACGTCCTTCTTCCAGTCTTTTCGGGCAACGGCATTGAAACGAACGTGCGTCTTGGAAATGAGGAGCTGGTAGATACCCGCGTGCGCGTTGATCGCCTTGTCGACGGACGCTGCGTCGGCGCCCATGGCTGAGGCGAGGGCGGCGAAAGATTTGGTGCGTCCCAGCCCGAGACGCTTGTCGATGTCCACAACGGGATCCTCGAACGTCAACGGGGCGACGGCTTTCTCCATACGCGAAGTGCCCTGGGCGAGAAACTCGAGGGCGAGGTTGTTCAACGTCTCGGTGTCTTCGCGGAACCGGTCCCACAGCATTTCGACGATGGCGTCGTCGCCTCTTGTTTGGTTGGACGGGAGGTCGCGATTGATGCGATCACGAATGATCTCGAACATCTGCGGACGCTGGATGCCAATCGCCTTTGGCAGCCGGTCGACGAATCGGGCAATGCCGACGGTCGCGCTTGCGCCCGCGAGCTGCTCGCTCAGTCCGCTGGCGGTTTTGCCCTTGAACTCGTCGCTCAACGCGAGGTATGTCAGGCCTAGGTTCGTGATCTGGCCCTCGTCGTGACGGAACGCGTCGAGCAGGGTCTTGGCGGCCGCGTCGCGGTCGAGGCCCATGTCTTCCGCGGCAATATCGAGCGCGCGGCTGCGGTCGATATCGAGCAACTCCGGAATATGGTGAAGCGTGTCGCTCCAATCGGTGGCGCGTGCAGCGCGAGCGACGAGCGCGGAGTCGGTGCTCATTTCCTTGAGCGCGAGGGACGCCTTCTCGCCGTAGTTGGCGTAGACGTGGCCCGCGATGATAGAGCCAAGCCCAACACCGAAGCCGACCGGAATATTGACATAGCCGAGGTAAAGTCCCTTCTTCCCGGCCGGAGCGATGAGGCCTAAGTACTCGTTCTTTTTCGGCCCAGTGAGCATCTCGCCGAGTGAGAAGAAGACGATGCCAAGCAGCAGTATCCAGCCGTTGCCGGTGAGCCCGGCGACGAGGATGCCGACAGTCGCGACGCTCATACCGATCAGCATCGCTTCGAGCGTACGCATCTTTCGGACGAGCCAGGAGAGGGGCATCACGAGAATGATGATCAAAAGAGCATTGAGGTTCAGGAGAATCTGCTGTTGAACGCGGGGCAGCCCGCGGTCGCCGTAATCAACCCATCCTTCGACCGGGCTGTGCTTAGCCACTGAGGAGCTGTCGACCCAGTCTTCAATGAAGTTCGGGTGGAGATCCCATAGCTGGTACATCATCATCCAGAAGCAGGACATGATCAGCAGAAACGCGGGCAAACGAAGTTGCCAAGTGAATTCTCCGCCGCGAAGCCAGACGACCAGCACCATCCCCGCGAAGAAGAGCCCCCAGCCAACGGCTATTCCCATCCAGGGGTGATCGATCGGTTGCATAATGAGCACGGCCAGGCCGACGACCACCATGATCGCCCCCGGTATCCAGCGAAGGGGATCGAGCTTTCCGCCCGTGAACCACCAAGGCCAAATGTTCTCGATAGTACGCGAAAAAACAATACGCAAGGGCAGGGACTTATCCGCGCCGGAGGGAACGTCCTTGAAAGTAAACAGCAGCAGCAAATTCAAAGAAGTGTACCCTGCCGAAGCGAGGAAGAGGTTGCGCCAACCTTCCGCGCTGTGCGGCACGCCAAGGATGACCGTGGCCAACAGGGGCGCGCCGAATGCCCCGAC
>JAJDDU010000515.1 GCA_029260155.1 Phycisphaerae bacterium
GGTCACCCGATTCGGCACACCACATACCTTTCGTCAGGCTTCCCAACGCTAACCACCCGGTGCCATAGGTTTGCCATAGGGAGGTTTGGCGATGATTCGAGTCACGAGGTTCAAACGCAAAGTCGGTGGGAATTGGTACGTCCGCTACTGGGTCGACGGACGCCTGGTCGACGAATCGGCCAGGACAAAAAACGAGACCGAGGCGATCCGGGTCCAGGCGAGGCGAGAAGTCGAGCTCAACGCAGGCATCCAGCCGATCAAACATGGGGATATCGGCGATCTCATCGAACGCTATCTGGCTTCGTTGCCTCCGAAAACCTCGAAGAGCCACCACCACGAAGCCGGGCGGATCCTGAACGGTTTCGTTCGAATCTGCGGTAGGAAGAGGCGGGACGACACTTTCCGTCTTTCCTCCGTGAGAACCATGTCCCGTTGCGGCTCAGACAGATGAGTATAGGAAAGACCCCTTTCGCGGAAGCACGACTGTGACGGAGCTGTACGGAGAGCAGGTGAGCGCCGTCGTAAACTACTTCGGAATCAGCGTTGCCGCACCTAGTGCGGAGGTCCCATGGGACCTCACCGGCAAGTACTTCAAGTGGGACAAGAGAATCACGAGGTAAGCAGTCATGGTAGTCGGAGCAGGAACTAGTCCAGAGCTTACCGTCTTGGATCTGGAGTCCGACGGTTCGGGAGCGCAAGTCAATGTATCCCTCAATAACTCGTGCAACCTTTCGTCCTCTCAGCACTGTGGTGATAGGTGCCTTCTCAATCAAGCTTACCCCGCGGTTCCTGAAATGTCACCGGCACTGCGGCGTATAGCTATCACGGAGATACTAGACAGTGGCCGCGCTGTGCGCCATATGAGCATTGTTGAGAAAGAACCTTTTGCAAGCCCCGAGCTGCTCCGGGACGTGCTCTCGCTCTATCACGAACGGTCACGAGGAGCTCGCAGCCAGTCCGTGGGCTGTATCACCAATGGCGTCCTGCTGAAGCAGCACTTCGGATGGCTGAGAAACACTCCACTGTCGTGGTGCTTGGTCAGTCTTGATGGGATGGCGCGTAGCCATTTGCGGGGCCCAGAACTCTGGCGTTCGACTTTCGAGAACCTACTTGAGCTGCGCCGCCGCCAGTGTGCATCAGTCATAGGTGTTAATACTGTGGTGACTTCCGCCAACGTTGACTCGGTTATTGGACTCGGCGAGCTCCTTAGTCGTGAGGAGGTTGATCACTGGGGTCTGGGCGTATACATGCGCCCGGACAGCAATCGGCGTATAGTGAGCTCATTGACTCCATCTTCCACGAAACGCATTGTGTTGCAGATTGCCGAACGGCTCGCTAACAGCGGGGTGCAGATTGTCTTCGAGCTTGATCCTCAGGTGTTCACTCTCTTGTCTGGGCTGGATCCATACGGAGTAAGAGACGGCCCTTGGCGACTGGAGCACGCGGCGGTGGCAACAAGAGCAGCGAAGCATGCGGGCGACCACACGCGCGACGCTGAGTTAGAAAGAGAGTCTTGCATCATTCGCCACTCCGATCGTCCAACCACTGGGCGGGGCGTTCCTGAGCATAGGAAGACACGCGACCGATAGCAACCTCACGTCGCGCGTCCTGAATCGCTGTTGACAGACGTTTCCCATTTCCGAACCTCAAGCGGCCATCCCGTCCGAACGGCCTGCTCGATTCAACGCAAAGCGGCCTCCGTCGCCATGAATCACGCTCGTTTTCCCGCTCCAATGTGTCAATCCTACTCCTGATGCCTCCGAAACAGCGGGTCCGGGCGGTTTCCGCGTAGCACCAACCCTCGCTTCCACTCGAACGAGCAACACTTCGCCCGAACACGAGCGGCGGCCATGCACCAACGGTGTGGAACTCCGAACCGCTGAGTTCGGTTCATAGTCGCTACAAACAACTCACGTGGGACCGCAACTGATCGTCACTTGGCGAGAGATTCTGGACAATGGGTCGGTGGAGTATGACTTTGACGGCCATTGGCGTTACGATGCCGGCGCCCAGCAGCGATTGACTCGGGGCGGATCATATCCAAGGCCCCTTCGACTTGGAACGGGAGACCATCGTACGGTCTCGACTGAGGTAACAAGTATCACGTCTCGAAAGGAACAAATCATGCGCAGTCTTTGGATTGCCGGCGTTTTTCTCGTCGGCTGCACTGCCCCTGGTGGCGAGGAAGCGTTCAGCCAAACAACCGCGTTCGATGGCAAGGTGGTGCTGTTCGGGAATCTACACGCCCACTCAAAGCTCTCCGACGACATCCGAAACGCGGCTGACGACATGCTCCCGGTCCGCGCATTCGAGTACGCGGACGAGCACGGACTCGATTTTCTCGCGATCACGAACCACCACAAAGCGACAGACTCCACTCATCGACTGTTCATGGCCCGAGACGAGTATGCACCGGGAGGGGCGCTGGCGCGCCTCGATTCACGCGCCATTTGGATTTGCGGAACTCCGCTCGACACTGTAAGTTCGCCGCGTGCGAGTGGTTTGCAATTGATCGGGAAGCGTTAGCGTTCAGATACGAGCAACGGATAACGTGCAAACGATATGCAACAGCATCAATCGAAACATCACTTCAGCCTGAAGGGCCGGACTAGCGAAGCGTTTCTTCATCAATTGGCCCAGAAGACCTTCCTTACGGACTGGTGCTACCCCAATCCACAGTTGACGTCAGGAAAGGAACTCTGTGACCTGTTAGTTGTTTTCGATACTACAGCAATTATTTGGGCAGCAAAGGATTTGCAACTCGGAAAAGACGGACAACCGAGCCGATCCGAAGTTGCGAAAAACCTCCGTCAACTCGCTGGCGCACGACGCCAGTTATTCGATCTTCAGGCACCCGTCGTTCTCCAAAACGCCCGACGTGTTTCTGAACCGTTCGACCCTTGCGCCATCACTGAACCCCAGCGTTGCATAAAACGGGTTGGTTTTGGTCACGCGGCGGGGCGTAGGCGGTCGAGTACGGCGAGGAGTTGCTCCTTCACTGTGCCGGCTGCGCTGATGGTCAGGGTGAGCGTGCCATTCGGGCGAGTCAGGCGGC
>JAJDDU010000516.1 GCA_029260155.1 Phycisphaerae bacterium
GACACCTACCTCTACGCCCGTGGGGAACAGGGGGCGAGTGACCTGAGCATCGTCGGCAAGATCGCGGTTGACGACGCGGGCAAGGCGACGGGTGAACTGCGTATTCGTCTGACGGGCGCCTTTTACGACCCCACCGAGCTCGAAACCGCCGGCGCGCAAGGCGCTTTGATCAAGAAAATGGTCGGTCGCGTGCTGAGCGATTTCGCTATCGAGAGTCACTCCGTTGTCACCCTTTCCGACTTTGAATTCAAAGCCACCGCAAACGTACGGTCGGCCGACGCCCTCAAAAAGTACGGCAAGCTGCATCTTTTGCGGTTCGGCGATGGGCCGGCGTTTCTCGATGCTATTCACTTGCCGCTCACGCGGGAGCAGCGGACCAGTGACGTCTACGTCGGCGGTGAGATTCGCGAGCGGGTCAATCTGTCCGTCGAGCTACCCGAGGACTGGCGGGCTTCGATTTCGCCGGCATCCATACCGGCCGCCGAGGGGAAGTGGGGAAGAGTGTCGCAGGATGTCACACGCGACGGGCAAACGCTCCGCTTCGACCGGGCGATTACGATCGTCTCGGAGACGATTCCAGCAAACGCATTCGCAAAGCTTAGCCGTGCGATCAACGCGCTACGCACGCCGCGACACCTGGTTCTGGCATGCGGCGAATGACCCTCACGGAAATCAACGGGCAGTGTGATTCGACTTCAATGAAAAGGAGGACATCGGTGATGTCCACGTGTATTCAACGATTGACGTATTTGGCAATTCTCAGCTGTGTCGGCTGCGCGACTTCGGCGCAGGGGCAGTCTCACCTGATGCGGATGGCCGACGTGCATCACGACCGCATCGTGTTCACCTATGAAGGCGACCTGTGGGGCGTCGGAACTGCCGGCGGGGATGCTGTGCGTATTACCAACGATCCGGGCTCGGAATCCTGGGCCAAGTACTCACCCGACGGTCAGAGCATCGCCTTCACCGCGCAGTACGACGGCGGGGCCGACGTGTACGTCATGCCCGCCCGAGGCGGTGTACCCAAACGTCTGACGTATCACCCCGCGAACGACCGTGTGCTCGGCTGGTTCCCCGATGGAAAGCACGTGCTCTTTCGTACGCGCCGTGAATACCCCACGCGCGCGGAGATGATCTACAAGGTCTCCGTGGACGGCGGGATGCCCATTAAGATCAACGTCGATCGCGCCGGTCTGACCGCGATCTCACCTGATGGCACACAAATCGCATACAACCGCGGCAGTCGCGAAGCCCGCACTTGGAAGCGGCATCAAGGCGGAACCGCTCAGGACATCTGGGTCGGAAGTCTCGAAAAAGCCGACTACAAACGCATCACCGACTGGCCCGGAAGTGACAACTTCCCCATGTGGCGAGGCCAGAAGATCTACTTCAACTCGGACCGCAACTTCGGAACGCTCAACCTCTATCGCTGTGATCCCGATGGGGGCAACGTCGAAGCGCTCACCTCGTACAAAGACTACGACGTCAAGTACCCCAGCGTGGGCATCGACCAGATCGTCTATCAGTACGGAGAGCAAATCCACCTGCTGAATCTCAACACCGGAAAGACCCGAAACCTCCCGGTGAACATCCCCAGCGACCTGATCCGCATGCGGTCGGAGTTTGTCGACGTATCGCCATCGCGCGGATCGTTCGGGCTATCATCAACCGGCAAGCGCATGCTGCTGGAAGCGCGCGGCGAAATCCTCAACCTGCCCGTTGAAGATGGCCAACCGATCAACCTGACGCGAACCACCGACTCGCGCGAAAAGAATGCAGCATGGTCGCCCGACGGGCGATGGATCGTATTCGTCTCCGACAAGTCGGGCGAAGAAGAATTGTATCTGGTGGACCAAGACGGTGCGGAACCGTGGCGGCAACTCACCGATGGCGGTATGGCCTTTCGCATGCAGCCTGTCTGGTCGCCCGACAGCAATCATCTGGTCTTCTCCGACAAGTTCATGCGTCTTAATCTTCTCAATGTCGATTCCGGCGACCTTGAAGTGCTGGACATCGCCGACTTCGACGACGGCTGGGAGCGATGGGGCATCCAGGACTACGTTTGGTCGCCTGACAGCCGGTGGATCGCCTACACCAAGATGGAACGCAGCATGAACGACGGCATCTTCCTCTATTCGATGGACGCGAAGAAGTCCCACCGCGTCACCGGCGAGATGACCGAAGACTGGAGCCCGTCTTTCAGTCCCGATGGCAAATACTTGTACTTCCTCTCCGGCCGCACATTCGACGCTACAATGGGCGCGCTCGACCAGAACCACGTTTTCCTGGAAATGTCCAGACCGTATGCAGTCGTTCTCAAAGATGGCGAGCCCTCGCCTTTCGCTCCCAAAGTCGACCGCGAAGAGGCCACGGACGACTCCGAAGACGAAGACGCCGACAAAGAAAACGACGAGAAGGCCGACGACGACAAGACCGAGATCGACCCGTCCGGTATCGCGCGGCGCATCGTGGCCGTCAAGGGCGTGGCCGCCGGAAACTACTTCCGCCTCGAAGCGACCGACAAGGGTTTCTACTATCTGGCCAAGACCGAACGCGAGTTCATCAAGTACCAAGCGGTCAGCGACCACACCGGCGGGAAACTGGACCTTCACCACTACGATCTCGAAGAGGCTGAGTCCGAGGAGTTGATGAGCGGCATTGCCAACTACCATCTGTCAGCCGACGGCGAGAAACTCGTCTACCGCGCCGGCAGCAAGTATGGCGTCGCCGACGTCGGGAAGAAAGCGAAGGTGGGTGATGGGAAAGTCAGCCTCAAGGGCGTCCTCATTGAAGTAGACCGCGCAGCCGAGTTCCTTCAGATATTCGACGAAGCTTGGCGTATTCAACGCGACTGGTTCTACGACCCATCCATGCACGGCGTCGACTGGCGAGCCATGCGCGAGAAGTACCGCGGCTTCATCCCCTTCTGCGGCAACCGCAGCGACCTGAACTACCTCATTGGCGAGATGATCGGAGAACTCAACATCGGGCATACTTATGTTCGTGGCGGAGATGTGCAACGCGACGCCAAGCGCGTTCCCGTCGGCTCGCTCGGTGTGGACTTTGAAGCTCCTCCGGGGAGCAGTTTCTACCGCATCGCGCACATCATTCCCGGCACTCCGGGCAGTGATCGCGAACGATCCCCGCTGGCTGCGCCGGGCTGCCCCGTCCGCGAGGGCGACTACCTGATCGCCATCGACGGCCGCGAAGTACGGACGGATGACAACGTTTACCGGCTGCTGCAGAACAAGCGATCAAAGGTCGTCACCTTGTCCTACAGCGACAAGCCTTCGGCCGACGACGCCGAAACCTGCCGGATCAAGACCATCGGCAGTGAGAACACCATTCGCTATCGGGAATGGGTCGAGAACAACAAAGCCTACGTCCACAAAGCCAGCGGCGGACAGCTTGGATACGTTCACATCCCCAACATGGGGCAAAGCGGTCTTAATGAATTCGCGCGATACTGGTATCCGCAGTTCTACAAGAAGGGGTTCATTGTCGACGAGCGCTACAACGGCGGCGGGTTCACGGGTGACATGATCATCGATCGCCTTGAGCGCAAAGTCTGGGGTCTGACTCAGCCTCGCGAAGGCAGGAACCTCCGCAATCCCGAGCGCACGTTCCACGGACACTTCGCCGTTCTGATCAATGAGAACACCGGCTCTAACGGCGAGTTCTTTGCAGAGGCGATCAAGATCAAGAAGCTCGCACCGGTCATCGGCATGCGCACGTGGGGCGGGTCCACCGGCATCGAA
>JAJDDU010000517.1 GCA_029260155.1 Phycisphaerae bacterium
CCAGCGCGGCCCGCAGCCTCAGAACGAGGCTCACCAGACCTGAAATGACACACAGACAAGCCGTCGCCCCGCCCCCACTACCGCGCAGCGGTTTAGTCCAACCTCTCCTAAATCCACCCGATCCGCCTCTGGATCGCGCGAGGTTTGTTCAGGCGACGCTTCATGTTCTTCCCCCCGAGAGTTTGGGAGGAATCGCGTTCGACATTGACAGGCTGGGTTTCGAGGTTGGGGACTCGCGCGTCGCATTCGATCAGTACTTGCGAAATGGGGACACACTACCACCTGCGGAGTACTTCCACCTCGGGGCCTTACCGCCGATTCTGCCGGCGATGGGAGAGGCCGCGCGGGGACGTTCGAGCGACGGCAAGGCGGCGGGCGGAGAGCGGCCCGGGTCGTGAAATCCGTTGCTGCGGGTCGAGTTGCATCGGCTGCGGGGCGGGCGTACGATTGTGAGTTGTGTGCGAGCCGGGGGACGGGGGTTCCTGACTGATAGACAACCAATGACCTTTGGAGTGTGACGTATGTTGCAAGTGCTCGTGATACCGCTGCTGTTTGCGGCGGCGCCACTGCCGGATGACGCGGTGTACCTCAAGGCCAGAATCCGCAACGCCGAGATCGAAGTCGGACAAACCTACGACATCAGCTTCCAGTACGGTCTCAAGAAGGGGCTGAACGGCGGCAGCGCGGGGATGCCGAACCCTATCTTGCAAATCAAGGCACCGGCGTCGGTGACGCTCACCGGCGACGTGCTCACGACGCAGAAGGAACTGTCCAAGAACGAGTTTCTGCAGGCGCCGTTCGAGCGGCTGGTCAAGGGCAAGAAGACGAAGATCGGCTTCACGCTCGACAGTGAGCCGCAGCCCGGCGAAGAGTTCAGCTTGACCTTCATCGCCTACGTTCGTGGGCGAAACGAACAATTCCACTTCGTACGCCGCCGCTTGACACTGTCGCTCGCACCCAAGGCGAAGAGCGCAAAGGCACCGCCTACGCCCTCCAACTGGGGCGAAGTGGACACGCTACAAATCGGGGATAAGGCTGACCCGTTCGAGTTGCCCAAGGCCGACGGCACTAAGGTTGTGCTTACTGACTACCTCGGGAAGAAGAACATCATCGTCACCACGTACCGGGCCCACTGGTGACCGTTCTGTGCGACGCAACTGGTTCAGTTGCAACAAGACTACAGCGCGTTCGAGTCCCGCGACACCGTGGTCATCGCCGTCGCCCAGGAGGATACTGACCTCAAGAAGCATGGCCTCATGCTGAAGAAGTTCGCGACCGCACCGCCGTTCGACATCGTGGCTGACCTCGGGCGTGAAAACACGAAGCGCTATCGCCGCACGACGGCCTACCTGATCGACAAGGCCGGCGTCGTCCGCGAGATCTTCCCGATGCTCATACACCATCGCGCCACCTGGCAGCCGATTCTCAACGAGATCGACGCCCTGAACGCTGGAAGTTAGTCGAAGCAACTGAATCCCGTGCATGCGCTCGAGGGCATCTCGACGAAGGTGGCGAGCCGCTCCCGTCATTCCGAGCGCATGGCCACGCAAGCGTGGCCATGCCACCCGCCTGAACGCAGGCGGTTGGGCCAAGGCAGGTGACAAAGCGGTGGGTGTCCGCTCAGCGAGCGGCAGTGTCGAACTCGTCGCCGCGGAAGGTGTTGCCCAGGTATTCGGTGCGCACGAGCTCGTTTTGGATGAGCGTTTTGGGCGCGCCGGAGGCGAGAATGGTACCCTCGACCAGGATGTAACTGCGGTCCGTGACAGCCAAGGTCTCGCGGACATTGTGGTCGGTCAAGAGGACGGCGATCCCACGCTCCTCGCGGAGGCGCAGTATCTCAGCCTGCAACTCCTGCAGGGCAATGGGGTCGACCCCGCTGAAAGGTTCGTCGAGGAGAATCAGCTTCGGGTTGGTGATCAACGCTCGGGCGATTTCCAGCTTGCGACGCTCGCCGCCGGAGAGCGTGCGGGCAATCTGCTTGGCTTGTTTGGTCAATCCGAATTGCTCGATCAGGCCATGGGCAGCCTCGACGCGCTGGCGATGATTCTTGCCGCGCAGCGTCTCCAAGATCGCAAGAAGATTCTGTTCGACGGTTAGCCTCTGAAACACGCTGGGCTCCTGGGCTAGATAGCCGATGCCGAGCTGTGCCCGCTTGTACATGGGCATGTGCGAGATGTCTTTTCCGTTGAAGAGCACTTGGCCGGCTTCGTGCGAGATCATGCCGACCGTCATCCGGAAGCTGGTCGTCTTTCCAGCCCCGTTTCGACCGAGCAAGCCCACGATTTCTCCTGGTTGCACGGTGAAGCTCACGCGGTCGACCACGACCCGGCCGTCGTAGCGTTTCACAACATCTCTGACTTCCAGCAGAGGAGGATTTGGGAGTGAAATCACGGTTCCGCGTCCTTTTGTTCATCGGTGGACGAGGTGTTGATAACTCGCCCGTAGCGTAGGAAATCCCCGTCGTTTGGCTGAGTCCACGGCCCGCGCGGTAGAGCTTTCAGCCTTGCTTATTCCAAAGAAGAACATTATCTAAAGAACGTAAGTTCTTGTTCTGCAACATATTGAATCCTATCGGTCTGCCCTTTCAAGCCAGCCCGACCCCGATCGCGTACGGGCAGGCGTTCGGTTGGCACGACTTATGTGGATTACCACGATATCGCAGCGCCGTCGCTCAAGCGGCTGTGGATAACTGCCCCCACGAGGGCAATCGGGGCTTCTTGCGGTGCGTGGCATACTGGCCCCGAATCGCTGAAGTCCGGGTTCGCACGGACTGTGATAGGGCGTCGTCGGTCGCGGTTTCGGGCCGCGTCATGGGCGGAGTCTAACCTCTGCCCGCGTCGTGTCCATTGGGAATGCCATGATTGTGCGTCGACGCGGCGTGGGTCGCAGCTACGGATCGATGGCAATCTCGGGGATCCCGTTGAGATCGATGTCTGTGGCCAATTCCGCACGGAATTGCTGGGTGGTGGCTTCGGCGTGGAAGTCCTGAAAGAGGAAATTGGTGCCACCATAGTGGCGGTCGCTGAATCGATTCCCCGCGAAACCGTTGAGACCACCGGTGTTGGCCTCGCCCGCATCGATGTAGCTGATGTCAATCCGCTCGGATTCCTCGTTGGCATCGCCGATCAGCGGCATGCGTGGCGCGATCTGGGCGCGCGTGGCAGCCACCCAGGGGTTGAGCACCGTGTTCTCCAAGTCGTAGCGTCCGTCGGAGTCGAGGCGGTAGCTGCCCATGACCCAACTTGGTAGGTAGACGCGGTAGTGACCGCTGTTGATGCCGTTGTTCCGGCTGGCCTTGCAGATGAAGTACTTGTGCCAGTCTTTGGGGTCGATGTTCCGTTGCACGGGGAAGGACTCGTGCTCTGTGGCGAGCGGGTCAAATACGCGTTCCTTGTAGATGTACCTGAAGGTGGTCTCGGTCCAGCCGTAGACGAGCTCTTCGTTTTCGGGGTCCGGGCGCCAAGCAGCAGGCGGGAGGAGATCCTCGTTGTCATTCTCATAGGCTGCGAGCGCGTTGCCCATGTCCTTGAGGCGTGCGAGGCAGTGTACGCCCTTCGACTGATCTCTCGCGCGCCCGAGCGATGGCATGAGGATGGAGATGAGGAGTCCGATGATGGAGACGACCACGAGCAACTCGATCAGAGTGAAACCGTCGCGAGAGTGCGTTGTTCGTTTGTTCATCCGTGGTCCGCCTCGAAACACTGCAATCATGTGGAACTCGATTGGCCACTCCATCATAGTCGACGGATTCCCGCGAAACAAAGACCGTCGCCTCGGCTCTCACATTTGAGCGTTCATCTCGCGTCCCCTGTGTCCGGGGCGAGAATCACCGTAACCGGTTACCAGGAAGTGGTTTGCGTCGCCAGGTCGTCCGTCTTGCGAGAGTTGGGGGCGCAAATGTCAGTCGGGTTCGAGTCCACCGCGACTCGAATCAATGGCCACCCAATCATCAAGCGATGCCGACTCATTCTGTGCACAATCGTCTGCGGGGTCCGGTCCGGTGACGCATCGTGCCCTTCCGTGCTAGAATTTAGCCCGTTGTATCCCAGGAGTTCGGAACTTCCGCACAGGAGCTTGAAAAACCTATGAACCGACGAACGCACTCCCACGGTGCAGCCCTCGCGGTGGTATCGCTCGTTATTGCTCAACCCAACGGGCTCCGAGCCGAGCAGGTGAATCTCGACCGAACAGCTGCTGGGTTCACGGTAGAAATCGACCAACATCTTGCGGCCGCAGAGGCCTCGCTCGCTCAACTGCTCAGCGTCAAGGGTCCGCGGACTGCTGCCAATACGGTCAAGGTGGCGAACGAAATGTACGTCCATCTAGATACCGCCAACGAGCTGACCTCGCTCTTTGCGAACACGCATCCGGACAAGGCTGTGCGCGACGCAGCCGAGGCCGCCCAGAGGAAGGTCAGTGGATACCTGAGCGATTTGGGGCTTAATCGCGATCTGTTCGACGCTTACAGTACGGTCGATCTCTCTGACGCCGACGCAGATACCAAGCGTCTGATGTTCATCACACTGCGCGATTTCCGCCGCGCGGGTGTGGACCGTAACGAAGCCACCCGCAATCGCATCAGGGCACTTAACGAGAAAATGGTCACGCTGAATCAGACGTTCGGCAAGAACATCCGCGAAGACGTCCGCAGCATCAAACTGGGCAGCCCCACCGACCTCGTCGGTTTGCCCGAAGACTACATCCAAGCCCACGCGCCAGATGCGAGCGGGACAATCACCATCACCACGGACTATCCCGACTACACGCCGTTCATGTCCTACGCCAGTAACGCCGGCGCCCGACGCGCGCTGTACAAGGCGTTTCGCACGCGCGGGTACCCCAAGAACATCAAGGTGCTCGACGCGCTGCTCGCCACCCGAGCGG
>JAJDDU010000518.1 GCA_029260155.1 Phycisphaerae bacterium
ACGTCCAAGCAACTCTCCGAATTCCAGACGACGCTGTCACAAGTTCGCCCCCTGCCGCAGGAATTCATCGATGTGCTGCGGAAGATTCCTACCGATGTCCCCATGATGGATGTGGTGCGCACCGGCGTGTCGTTCGCGGGGCACTTCGACCCCATCAAAGGCGATGCCCCCGACGATCTCCGCCGTCGCGCCGTCTGGTTGATGGCGATCAGCGCAGGGGTGGTGGCCGCTCGCCTCCGATTGCTCAACAACCAAGAACCGCTCGAGCCCAAGCCGGGACTGTCCCACGCAGCACAATTGCTCTATCAGGCCATCGGCGAAGAACCCGACGAAACAGCCACACGCCTGCTGGACCTGACCCTAATCCTCTACGCCGAACACGAATTCAACGCCAGCACCTTCGCGACCCGCATCGTCGCGTCCACCCTGTCGGACATGGTGTCCGCCATTGTCACTGGCATCGGCACACTCAAAGGCCCGCTGCATGGCGGGGCCAACGAAGCAGCCATGAACATGCTCGCCCAGTTCGACTCCCCCGAGGCTGCCTCGAAGTGGATTCAAGAAGCCTTCGTCAAAAAACACAAAGTCATGGGTTTCGGCCACCGCGTCTACAAGAACGGCGACCACCGCGCCCACATCCTCGAAAACGAGCTACGCACGTTGGCTGAGCAAAAAGGCCAGAACAAGTGGATGGAGATTTACGATGCCATCAAAGATCCGATGGTCAACGAGAAAAAGATCTACCCAAACGTGGACTACCCTTGCGGCCTGACGTACTACTTGCTCGGACTGCCGATCGACATGTACACGCCCCTCTTCGTGTGCAGCCGCGTCACCGGCTGGTGTGCCCACTACATCGAGCAGTTCACCAACAACCGCCTCATCCGCCCCCTGAGTCGCTACTCAGGCCCCGCAGAAAGAAAGGTCGCCCCGATTGCGCAACGCGTTTAGCCCGGTAGGCCGGGGATGAACGATATGGCGATGGATACAGCAATGAGTAGGATGATGATCCACTCCAGGACTTCCATCCGCCGATTGGTTTGCCGGTCGGACATCTTCTCGTAGATGCTCTCAAGGGTTTGGAGCTTGCGGAGAATGCTCGTGTCCCATTCATTCAGGTGCATCCGATCTGAGGCCGACCGGTAGACACGCGCTAAGTACTGATCGCCGAGCAGCTTGACTGTGTTGTTGACCCCTTCGAACAATAGCGCACCGTCCATTTGCAGTTCCGCGACGCGCCGCAAGTCAGCGCCGTTAGAACTGTGCAAGAATGGGATTCCCCAACTCCGCCCGGTGACCGCCTTGTACGATTCACCCAGAGCGCGGTCCAGCCGGTCGTCGAGAAAACGAAGTTGAAGCAGTTCGACGTTGGCGTATTCGAGCACGGAGCGAACGTCGTCGGTGTTTTGATCGAGGATTAGTGTCGCATTCCAGTCGATGAAGACCGCGTCATCCGTGCCAAACGACAGCCTGCACTTCAAGGCTCCTTCGACCTCTTGCTCCGACAGGGTGGTGTGTTCGGCGCGGAGAATCTGAGCAAACTCCTGCTGAAACCGCAATGCCAACTGCTCCGGCGGCGCAGGCGGCGCGGTCGCCGTGATTTCGTAAATGGCGTAGTCCTCAACCAGATTGGACATGCCCGGTTTCGTAACCACGGGTTCGATGGTCTGCAGAAGTTCGATGGCACGCCGCCGGGAATCAGCCAGCAGCGCTTCGTGGTCGTACAGACAGTCGCTCAACGCAAGCAGGTCGCTGAGGCCGCCACGCAACGGAATCGTATAAGTCACCGAAACCGCACCGAAATCGTAGATGACGGAATTGACTTCCCCGGAGGTTCGTAACGAGCCAACGAGAACCGGTGACGCCTTCTGGGCTACACGAAGCGGCGGCGGGTCGAACTCGAAATAGGTCGGAGCCCGGTGCTTGTGCCTGATGTGCTGACGCTGTTTGACGTCCGCGATGCGACGCTCTGCCGCATTCAAATCGACCGACAGCCCGATCGAATAGGCGAAAATCGCGTAGCAAGTCCCCTGCTCGATGACCACGGACGGCGGAGCTGTTGCCCCGTCGCGGTCGCACCTCTTCACAATCCTATCTGCCGGCGTCTTTTCCATGGATCCCTCACACTCAATCCCGAGTCTAGCTTAATCGCGACGGAGTACCAAACAACAAGACAAATCACGCGACCTGCGAGTTCCGCTGGCACGTTAGGTTGTTCACTCTCCTGCGAATCGAACGTCCGATCACGAGGCGACGCCGCCACGCATGTGGCGCACTGCGCAAACGGACGCACCCAGCGACGACAGGCCGCTGTTTTGGACTCCGGCAACGTGCGACTACCGCGAAGCGGCAAGGTGGATTGAGATTCAAGACGATTGCTTGGTCGGCGCGAGGTCCATAATCGCGCCGTAGATCTTCTGGCTCGCGGCGTCGAGCGTTCCCTGCCCCTTGCCACCGGAGAACTCCGACAAATCCACTGCGGGACCGAATACGATCCGGGCGTTGTGTCGGCTTATCGCCGCACGCGACATCGAGTCTCCAAACCGCGTCCCGCTGATGTGTGCCGGAACGACCTTGGCACCCGTGCGTAATGCCAGCATCGCGACACCGTTCTTGACTTGATTGGGCTCGCCGCTTTTCGGAATCCCGCCTTGAATGAAAATGCCAACCGCCTCGCCCCGGTGAAGCCGGCGGAGCGCCTCTTTCGTCGCGCCGATGTCGTGCTCGCCGCGTCGCACCGGAATGCACATGGCAACACGAATAAAGTGTCCGAAAAACGGCATGTTGCGATACTCAGCCGCGATCATGAACGACATCCGCCGATACCTGCAGCACACCTGCATCAACAGCGGGTCGATCACACAACCGTGATTCGCCGTGACGATCACCGGTCCTTCGCGCGGCACCGTACACGGGCCGACCTTCACCAACCGGTACCAAAACCGAACACCGAATTCGGTGATGTTGCGATAGAACACATACAGCCTCTCGCCGCGCGTCTGACGCAAACGCACCGACAGCGTCAACGCCCCCACACCGAAAAGCAGCAGCGTCACGCCGACCAAGACGTACCCTGCCCACTGATCGAGATTCTCCCAGTGGGGGATCCCGAGGGTGCCCGTCACAACCAACAGGCCGCCCACCGTCGCCAAGCCCAATATCCCGAACACCCGCCCGCGATACTGATTCGGCACCATCTTTTGCAAGAGAGCATTGTAGCTGACCGCGATGCCCGCCCCAAAAAAACCGCTCGCCAGCACACTGGCAGCCCCCAACGCGTACGCCACCGACGGATCAAAACCGGCGAACACCGTTACCGTCAGCCCACCGACCGACAGCCCCGTGCCGAACAGCGACCACGTGATTGCCATTTCGCTACGCAGCGCGTTGCCCAGGATCAACAGTGCAACGGCCCCACACGCGAGCCCCAGCCCGATCCACGCCGGAAAATACGCCATGTCCGTAAACGTGCCGCCGTACACGTCTTTCACGATCGCGGGGACGACGCTACGAACCGACGCTCCACAGAACCAAAACACAACGCCGATCCCGATCAACGCACCCACACGCCGGTGACCGCGGATGTAACGAAACCCTTCGATCATGCCCCGAAGGAACGGCTCCCGCTGCCGCACCGAGCCCTCTATCGGACTCTCGCGCCGGCAGATCAGAAAAACGCAAAACGCACTCGCCGCGAAAGTGCCGGCATCAAGGTTGAACGCAGCCTGAATATACCCGTGGTCCGCCAGCTTTCCGCTGACCACGGCCGCGAACATCGTCGCGATCATGCCCAAGCCGCTGATCATCGCGTTGGCCGGCACTAGGGACTCGCTCTTCACCAGACACGGAACCATCGCTTGTCGGGCGGGCGCGAACACAGCAGCGAACACGCCGACGATTCCCAAAGGGAGGAACGGACCCCATTCGTTCCCGAATATCTCGGAACCGCGGTCGATCAACAAAATAAATGTCAGCATGACCACGACACGCGCCAAGTCCGCCGCGATCATCAACCTTCGACGCGAAAACCGGTCCGCTACCGCACCCGCCAACGGACCGAGAACGAAGAACGGCAGCATGAACACGAACGTCATCCGCGCTTGCATGGGCGTGATGTTGATACTCGGGTCCAGGGCATCCTGGTGGGCTAGAATCGCCATTTCCGACAGATGATCGCCCATGGCGCTGATCCCATAGGCGCACCACAGCAGCAGGAAATCCCGGTTCTTCAGCAGTGATTTGGTGGTCGACTTCACGCAATCCTCTTGTTCGTGACGCGGTCGTCAAAACGCGGATTGTAGACCCCTTCGACCTCCCTTCCAATCCCCGAAAACGCAAGCCGCCGTGCGAATTACCCAACCGGTAACTCAAGCATGCCGCGAACCCTTCCGATGATTGCCCAGAAATGAAGTTTTTGGCTTTTGTCACGTCAGAACAATCGGAGAGTGTAAATGGCTATGAATAGATCAGCACGCATGGGTTCGACCTCACGCAGTTCGTGGGCTTCGAGCTCGAGAAGCTCGCACAGTTCCACAAGGTCGATGGGCAAGAAGCCCGTCTCCGGCTACCAGTCGGTGTGGAACTGCTTCAACAACAAAATCTCGTCGTACAAGTTCCTCACGGCCCAGACCATGGGCCCCGCGAAGCACGGCCGGCCGACCGCGGCCTCGCTGAACACCTTCGCGAAGTGGATCGAAAAGGGCGCGATCGTCCACAAGGTGACGCCCACTCAGCTCAAGCGGTGGTCCAACACGAGCCAGCAGTTCAAGACTGTCAGCTCTGCCAAGACCGCCATGTGCAAGAAGTTCGGCAAGGGCCCGATCAAGGCCGTCATCTGCAACAAGACCGGGGGATTCCTGGTCGCCACAGCCCCCGCCTGGCGGGGAAAATCGTTCAAGTTCCCCTCCTAAGGGAACAACCCAATTACGCGAACGCTCACGTGTAGCGTTCACCCGCCTAAGCGGGCGCGAACAAAGAGAACACTCCGCCGTCTGGCGGGACAAGACGTGACAAGCCTCCGGGCGGTCCGATTCATCGGACCGCCCTTGCTTTTTGCGCCGATCAAGTAACTTGGAGTAACTGCCCGTAGGGTGTGGTCGCTCATCGTAGCATCGCGCAGGACGGGTGCCACTGGCGGCTTGCCCGCCAGTGTTTCGCAAGAGCAAGGTTGCGGAGACACTGGCGGGCAAGCTGCCAGTGGCACACCGCCCACAGAGTGAAAGCTGACGGGACACCAGCCGGCGAGCGGGCCAAACGAGATCGTCTGCGTCGAACGGTCAGTGCGACATCGCTGGATCGACCTCGATACCTTCCCTGAAGCTCACGGATCGCAATCCGTGGGTCCGACCAAACCGCGAACTTCGTCTGCAATCCACGTCGCTCGCTCAAACCAGCGCGGTCATATCAAGCGTCCTCGTCATCCTCGCCCGCTTGGTCTTCCAGCTCCCGGCGGTAGAAATCTCGCGTCGTGCACTCAGGCGGGCACTGGAGGACAATGGGCCCCTGGAACAACCAGCCAGCCTCAACCCATCGCTCCGCCGGAAACAGCGTGTCAAGGTGAATCCAGCCGTCGCCGGTTTCCTCCGGAAAGGCGGTGCCCTCATATGACACTACTTGTGCGAATCCGGGGACCGCGAGCGTGGTCATCCACAATACAATGCCGAGCATTCCGCGCACGGCTACTCACCACCGGTGTAGGCGAGTTGGAACAGGGCGAGGTCGTGAAAATCGACGTCGGAGTCGAGGTCCATGTCGGCGAAAAGGCAACCGGCGCGGGCTTCGGTGCCGGGACCGCCTTCGGAATGACATTCGGCGAAAAACGGAAAGTCCGCGTGGTCAGTCAGTCCGTCCCCGGTCATATCGCCCGACCCCGAATCGGGGATTCGGCCGAATCTCACATTATCCCATTTTGTCACGCTGTCCTCGATCGCCGCGCGGGCGCCGAAAGTGATGCTGGAGTCGCCGGTCGGGTAGAAGGCCTCGGCCGGACCGTCGTCGATAACCTCCCCGTTGATCGTGAAGCGATAGGTTCCGGTCGGGGCCGTGTTTTGAAGTTCCAAGCGATACCGATGTGCTACGCCTTCCTCGATGTCCGCGAACACAATGAGAAACTGCGAGCCCCGTTTGAACGACATCCGATCCCTGGCAATTGTGAAGTGGTAAAGAACACCGGATGTCCCACCGCCCACGATCGAGGCAGGCGCCACGGCGCCAAACGCCTGCGGTCCCGTCGTCAAGACAACCCACTCGAGAAACCACGAATCCCCATCCGCCTGGTCGTCCAAATCTCGACGGTAGAAGTCCTGCGTCCAGCAGTGCGGAGGGCACGGGAGGACAACCGGAGCCTGGATCAACCATCCGTCTTCAAGGGACCGTTCGGCGAGATTGACTTGTTCGTCGCGGGTCCAGCCATCGCCGGTTTCCTCCGGAAAGGCGGCGCCATCGTATGACACAATCTGTGCGAAACCGGGGACCGCGAGCGTGGTCATGCACAAAGCAATACCACGCATTCGATGCACTGCTACTCACCTCCGGTGAAGGCGAGTTGGAACAAGCCGAGGTCGTGAAAGTCGACGTCCCCGTCAAGGTCCATGTCGGCGAAGAGGCAGCCAGCGCGGGCTTCAGTGCCGGGACCGCCTTCAGCCTGACATTCGGCGAAGAAGCGGAAGTCCGCCAAATCGATCAACCCGTCCCCGGTCATGTCACCCGAGCCGGGATCGGGGATTCGGCCGAATCGAACGTAGTCCCACCCCGTCACGCTGTCCTCAATCGCCGCGCGAGCGCCGAAGACCGTGAAAGAATCTCCTGTCGGATAGAAGGCCTCGGCGAGCCCTTCGTCGATGACTTCCCCATCCACTGTGAAGAGATATGTTCCGGTTGGGGGCGTGTTGCGAAGTTCCAAACGGTACAAGTGGGCGACCCCATCCTGGATGTCCGTGAA
>JAJDDU010000519.1 GCA_029260155.1 Phycisphaerae bacterium
GTACCATCCCGACCGCAATCGCGGGAACAAAGGCGCTGAGGATCGGTTCAAGACGATCCAAGAGGCTTACGAGGTTCTGAGCGATGATGGGAAGCGCGGGCAGTACGATCAGTACGGCAAGGCTGGGGTCGGGCACTTCGCGGAGAAGGGCGGTCCTGGGCACGGTGTCTACGAATGGGGCAACGGTTCGGCGATCAACGTGGAGGATCTCGGAGATCTCTTCGCGGCATTCGGCGGCGGCGGAAACACGAGCGGCCGGGCGAGCGTATTCGATCAGATGTTCGGGGGTGGGCGTGGGCGCAGTCCTGGTCGGCGGGCGGCGGCGGCGCGCGGGGGCGATGTCGAACGTCACGTGCCGCTATCGTTCGAGCAGGCTATACACGGGGCGACGATCGACATCGATCGAGTGACGGCCAATCAGCAGCGGGAGTCGATCTCGGTGAGAATTCCGCCGAACGTCAAGAATGGTCAACGGATCCGCGTTCGGGGCAAGGGCGGGTTGGGCGTTGGAGGCGGACCTGCGGGCGATCTCTACATCGCCTGCGCGGTCCGGGATCATGCGTATTTCAAGCGGGATGGTCGTAACATCGTAATCGATGTGCCGATTTCCGTGACAGAAGCCCTTCTGGGCACCAAGGTTGATGTTCCCACGATGGACGGGCGGGTGACGCTTACTATTCCCGCCGGCACGTCCGGGGGGACGCGCTTGCGGCTGAAGGGCAAGGGGATAGCAGCCGGCGGCGATGCACCGGGTGATCAAATCGTGCATCTTCGGGTCGTGGTTCCCGAGGATCTTAGCGACGATCAGAAGAAAATCGTGCAAGCGTTCGCGGAATCGGTGGAGCATGACCCACGCTCCGACCTTCCGTGGGCGACGACGGAGAGCGTATCGTGACCTGGGAAGCCGGCTCCACCGATCAGCAGCGCCTTCGCGCGGGATACGCCGTGCTCACTATCGGCATGTTCATTCTGATGTTCGCGTGGGGGATGGCTGTTTGGCGCGGTCCGCAGGGTCATGGCGAGGCTGCGGTGCGGCATGAGAAGATGGACGCGCCGCTGCCTGAGACTCTACTTCCGGTGGTCAGTGCTGGGATGTGGCTTTGCGGAGTGTGTCTGATTCTGGTGCTGGTGACGAGCATCGTCGCGTTCATCCGTCTGTCGCGACGATACCGCGACCACCTCTTGCAACCCGCGTCGAAGCCGACACCCACGTCTGACGTTTGGCAGATGCACAAGGTGCCTGATGACGTTGAGGATTGAAGTGAGCGGGCTTGGGTCTTGACCTTGCGGTTTGACTGGACGGGCGGGCATGGATCTGCGGGATAGGACGGCGCTGATCACTGGGGCGGCGCGGCGCGTGGGGCGCGCTATTGCGTTGGATCTCGGCCGGGCCGGTTGCGATGTGGCCGTGCATTGCCACACGTCACACGCGGACGCGGAATCCCTTGCCACTGAAATCCGCGCGTTGGGACGCCGATCGTGCGTCATTCGGGCGGACCTGAACGTGACGAAGCAGTGGCGGCGTATCGTTGACGAGACAGTCGACAACCTGGGTCCGCCAGCGATTTTGGTGAATAACGCATCTGTGTTCGGCGAGATGACTCTGGACTGCTTCGATCCCGTCGAATGGGAGCGCACGTTGCGCATCAATCTCACGGCCGCTGCAGGGCTTTCGCATCACGCTGCGCCGCATCTGCGTTGCGCACATGGCAAGATAGTTAACCTTACGGACATCTCGGTGGACCGTCCCTTGAGTGGGCACCTCGCCTACGCTGCGTCCAAGGCGGGGTTGATCACCCTGACGCGTTCGCTGGCCAAGTCGCTCGCGCCGGACGTTCAAGTCAATGCGGTTTCGCCTGGGATCGCGGTGTTTCCCGATGAATATGACGACTCAAAGCGTGCCGATCTGATCGCCAAGGTCCCGTTGAAACGAGCGGGAACGCCCGAAGACATCGCCCGGACCGTGCGGTTTCTGTGCGAGGAGGGTGATTACATCACTGGTCAGGTAATCAATGTCGACGGCGGAAGGTCGATCGCCTGATCACAACGCGCCTCCCGTTCGCTCTTCCCTCAGCCACAAACAGGGGGGTGACACCGCATGTCACGGGGTCAGATCCCCCATTGTTGCCAGGCCAGGGCCATGATATGTAGTTCACACACGCGGACCGAATCACTGGAGGGTGGAATGGTTTGCCGTGTGACAATTGTCGGGCATCCGGACTGGCTAGAGTCCGACCGCCTGCGCGAAGTTCGCCGCAATCGTCGAATAGAATGCGTCGGGACCGATACTCTTGATTCTCTCCTGGCGGGCGGTTTCGACGTGCTGGCCGGCATCCTATTGCTGCAGTTTTTGCACGACTTCGATTGCTGCATCGCCACGGTGCAACGCGTTCGTGAGTCCGGCCATGACGTGCGTTGTGTCGCGGTCACCGGCGACATTGTTGAGGCCGAAGCTCGTCGCATTGTTGCTGCCGGGAGCTGGGGGCAGTTGCTTGAGTCAGCCGCGCCGGGCACTTACTGCCAGGTTATTACACAGGTCGCGGCGGGGCGGCTGGCCTATCCTACCGACATCTTGAATCGAATCGAGACGTCCGGCGGTCGCATGACGCTCACGCCGAAGGCCGGCGATTGCGTCGAGCGCCTGACCTCGCAAGAGCAGGATCTTATCAAACTCCTCGCCGACGGACTGACCACAACGGCGGCAGCGCGTGCCATGGGCATGACGCCCCAAGCCGCGAGGCGTCTTCGAAGGAACCTGATGAGCCGACTCAGCCTGCGAAATCGTGCGATGCTGGTCCGCTATGCGATCCGCGCGGGGCTGGTTGAATTGTAGACGATAGCATACCGGGTCGTAATTCTACAGCCGACTGCAACCACAAGAGACGCAAGCGGTGTCGGGTGACATGGTCTTGC
>JAJDDU010000520.1 GCA_029260155.1 Phycisphaerae bacterium
TACTGCCCTTCCGCCCCACCAGCGCGGCCCGCAGCCTCAGAACGAGGCTCACCAGACCTGAAATGACACACAGACAAGCCGTCGCCCCGCCCCCACTACCGCGCAGCGGTTTAGTCCAATAGGGGACGTCGGCGGTGCGGAGTGTTGCGTGGGATGAGGTCCGCGTTTCTGGTCGGGCGGTACCGGCGTCAAATATTTGCGCGATGTTGGGATGTCGAAGCCGGGCGAGCACCTGAGACTCGAATTCGAATCGCCTCAAGGCCTCGCGGGACGTATACACCGGGCTCATGACTTTTAGGGCTACGGAACGCTGCGGGCGGTCCTGCTCCGCAAGGTACACGGTGCTCATGCCGCCCGACGCGATCACGCTCTTGATCGTGTACTGACCGAAGTGCGTTCCGAGGAGCGGGTCAGTTTTTGGAGACCCAACGGCACGCTCACAATCCGCATCATCCAACTGGAGAGTCTCATCGGCCCGCGAGTCGGATTCGAGAAGTGACCGAACTTCCTCGTGCAGATCATCGTCATCACCGCATTCCGTGGAGAGAAACGACGCACGGTCGTCGGGGTCGCGATCCAAGGCCGCGTGGAACAATTCCTGCGTTCGGATCCATTTCGCGTCGACCACGCTTACACCTCAAGCCCCTTCGTGTCGCCCTTCGACAGCTCGCGTTGTAGCCAAGCCCGCGCGAACCGCCACTCGTAATCCACCGTACGCGGAGAGACATCCAACGCAGCCGCGATCTCCTTCACCGTCATGCCCGCGAAGAAGCGCATCGTTACGATCTCGGCCTTGCGCGGATCGGTCGCTTCAAGCCCGGCGAGCGCTTCGTCGACGGCCAGCACCACGGCTGGATCCTGATCCCAAACGGCAAACGACTGCGTACCGTGGTCCGGGCTCAATCCGCCTCCCCGCTTCAGCCGGTTCCTACTACGTGCGTCATCTATCCGAATGCGACGCATCGTTTTGGCCGCTGCCGCGAAAAAATGTCTCCGATTGGCGAAAGCAGCAGCATCCTGTCCGAACAGGCGGAAGTAAGCTTCGTGAACCAGTGCGGTCGGTGCCAGCGTCCGCCCGGGCGCCTCGCAGGCCATCTGCTGTTTGGCCATCGAATGCAGTTCGTCGTAGATTATCGTCCACAACTCCCGGCGCGCGCCTTCATCTCCGCCCGCTGTGGACGACAGGAGCTGCGTTACAGGATTGTCTGCCGGAAGCATCGTGCTCGCCTTCCAAAGTGACCCGTCAACGCCACGATGATAGCAAATCCTGCATGCGATCCCAAGCGGGGTGTCGCGTCAACACCGTGGTTGGTGGCAGTTGTCACCCCGAGGCCGACGCTCGAGCATTCTTTTTGCGTGTTCCACGCCCGACTGTCGCATGTGTCGTCGATGCGAGTGGTCACGCCCTGCGAGTCTTCGCGGTGCAAGTCGCCCGCGGAATGACGCGGTTCGACGGTGAGCCGCGCTCAGGTATAGGAGAATCGATATGAGTCTCAGGAATTGCGCGATCTTGATTTACTTTGTCCCTCTGATTGCTCAAGGGCAGACCACGTGGTACGTCGACGACGACGACTGCCCCGGTCAGGGCTCGGGAAGTGCAGTCGATCCGTTCTGCGCTATTCAGTTGGGTATCATCGCAGCATCGGACGGGGATACCGTGCTTGTTGCGCCTGGTACGTACTTTGAAACGATCGGGTTTGGTGGCAAGGCGATGACACTGAGAAGCTCAGACGGCCCGAGCGTCACTATCATCGATGGCGCTGACCTCAACGACGGCGTTGTCAAGTGTATTAGCGGCGAAGGCCCCATGACCATGCTGGACGGCTTCACCGTAACCGGAGGACACGGTCCCGACCGCGGCGGCATGTGGAACCTGAATAGCGACCCAACCGTCAGTAATTGCACTTTCACTCAAAACCAGCACGGAATGCGTAACGACGGCAGCGATCCAACAGTGACCTCATGCAGATTCATTGACAATCGCGGCGACGGCGCGGGAATGCGGAATATCGGCAGTAGCCCGCGCGTGCTAGACTGCGTGTTTGTCGGCAACTTCGTGCCCGAGGGTATCAACCGTTTCGGCGGTGGGATGGCCAATCTCTCAGGCAGCAATGCGCAGGTCATCGACTGCCTGTTCTTCGGCAATAGTGCGAGCGGCGGATCACTCAATAACGACGGGGGCGCCATGTACAACTTCGAAAGCAGCCCAACCATCTTCAACTGTGTTTTCAGCGGGAATTCGGCCACGGGATCGTCCGGGGAGGGTGGCGCCATTTTCAACCGAACAAGTAACCCAGTGATTACGAACTGCACGCTCGGGGCCAATAGTGCTGCGACTGGCGGTGGGATCTACAACGACGCCGCTAGCCGCCCAGTCGTGACCAACTGCGTGCTGTGGGGCAATGGCGGTGGTTCGTTATCCGGGAATGGGAATCCGATCACGACTTACTGCGATGTCGAAGGCGGGTTCTCCGGCACCGGCAACATCGACGCCGATCCGCTGTTCGTCGATCCCGACGGCGACGACAATACCGCCGGGACGGAAGACGACAACCTGCGGCTCTTGGCCGGCTCTCCCGGCATCGACGCGGCCGACAACACAGCCGTGCCCATCGGCGCCGCCGCCGACCTCGATGGCAACGCGCGTTTGGTTGACGACCCTGGGATTCCCGACACGGGCAACGGGACACCACCGATCGTTGATATGGGCGCGTACGAACTACCACCGAGTAATGTCCACCCAACTTGTGACTCCAATGGACCCTACGTAGTCGAGTGCGAGGGGGACTGGACGTCGATCTTGGTTGATGGAACAGGGTCGAGCGATCCCGACGGGGATGAATTGGCGTACTGGTGGGAGACGGATTGCCCGGGAGGGTGGTTTGATGATCCGGCGAGCGCGATGCCGGTGTTGAGCGTTGATACGAGCGAGGGATGCGATGTTGCGTGCGGGGTGACGCTTGTTGTGGATGATGGGAATGGGGGGACGGCTGAGTGCTCGACGGCGGTGACAATCTCTGACACTGAGCCGCCGGTCGTTTTCTGTTCCGTGCGGCCGGTGCAGGGGCATCGGTTGATGATCGAATACTCTGCGGAGGATGCGTGCGGCGACGTGACCGGGTCGGCGGTGATCGAGACGAGTTGCTGTCCACTGCCGGTTGTCGATGGGCAGGTGGTCCGGGTGAAGTGTACGGAGCACGATGTGTGCAAACTGAGCATGGACTTCGAGCATGACACGTTTCGGATCACGACGAATGAGGCTGCTCTGGTTGTCACAGCGACGGACGAATGCGGCAATGAAGCGACGTGCGTTGTCGATCTTTGCGTCTCAGAAGATGACGATGGCGATTCGGACAGCGACGATCACTCCGATAGCGATGATGAAGAAGACTGACGTTGCGACTGCCTCGTGCGGTGTGGGGCGCGGATCGGACTTCGGTTCGTGTCCCCCACCGCTGAAGCGATGGGCCACTCGTTCGATGGTTAACCGGCGAGGGGGCGGAGGATTTCGCAGGCGCGTTTTAGGGTTTCGTTGGGGACGGCGTAGCTGATGCGGAAGTGGGTGTCGCGCTCGCTGAAGGCGCTGCCGGGGACCATGAGGATGTTGTGCTTGATGGCTTCCTCGACGAAAGCGGTGCCCGTTTCGAACTGGGGCGGGGCTTTGCAGAACAGGAAGAATCCGCCGGCTGGTTTGGCGAACTCGAAGGAGCCGGCCAACTCGCTGACGATGAGGTCGCGCTTGATGCGGTAGGCTTCGACCTGTTCGGACATGTCGGTGTCGAGGGCGACGACCGTTGCGATCTGCGCCGGGTGCGGGCCACAGACGAAGGTGAACTGCTGGACCTTGGCCATCTCGCGGATGACGGGCGCGGGACCGGCTGCGTAACCCATGCGCCAGCCGGTAATCGCGTGACTCTTGCCGAAACCGCCGAGCAACACGGTTCGTTCGGGAGCGTACTGCACGGGGCTGGCGGCTGGTCCGTCGAAGCTGAGCGTCTCGTATATCTCGTCGCTGACGATCAGCAGATCGCGCTCGCGGGCAAGCTCGCAGATACTCTGGATCTCGGCTGCGCTGAATACCACGCCCGCCGGATTGGACGGCGAGTTGAGGAGGATCAGTTTGGTGCGCGGCGTGATGGCAGCTTCGAAGGCTTCGCGTTTGAGGGTGAAGTCGTCGTTGATGTCGACGGTCACGGGCGTGCCGCCGGCGAGGGTGACGATGTGCTTGTAGGACACGAAGTAGGGATCGACGATGAGTGCTTCGTCACCTGGGTTCAGGCAGGCCATCATGGTAATGACGAGCCCGCCGGATACGCCGCTGGTGACGATCGTTTCGGGCGACCAATCACGTTTCTCTCGGAGCATCGCGGAGATGCGTTCGCGCAGCGCGGGGATTCCGTAGGTGACGGTGTATCCGTTCTTGTCGTTGCGGATGGCATCGATGGCGGCGTTCTTTACGGCATCGGGGACTTTGAAATCGGGTTGGCCCATCGACAGGTCGATGGGGTCGGTCATGGTGGCGGCGAGGTCGAATATCTTGCGGATGCCCGAAGCGCCGATGTTCTTGATTCTCTCGGAGACAAACTTCTCGGCGGACATGGTTAAGCGTCTTTGCTAAATGGTGTCGAAGGTCGCGATGCAGCCACCGCGAAGAAACCGCCGCAACATGAGCTGCGGCGGTCGTAGGAGAACAATGTTGCCGCCGGAAGCAGCGTGAGCAGACTACTTGTCGTCGCTCGTCGCGGTCGCCGCATCGGCATCGGCATCGGTCTTGGCAGCCTTCTTGTCCTTGCCGCCGACTACCACCTTGCGGTGGCCTACTTTGGGCAGGCCGAAGGGACCGCTGCCGTCGGTCCAGCGCTCTTCCTCTTTCAGCTTTTCGATCCGCTCCATGCGTGAGAGCACATTTCGGTGACGGCTCAAGGCCGATGCGCTCTTGAGCGACTTATCTCTGGACATCGATTCGCAACTCCTCACCAGCGATTGCCGGTCAACTTCTTCTGATACCCTTGCAGATCGTATCGGCCGCCCGCTTTGACGAACTGGTTGCCGAGTTCTCTGATTTTCGCGTGGTATTGGTCGCACCACCTGCGTTGCGCCGGATCCTCGCGGTTGAATCCCTTTGTTGCGACGAGACGATAACGGTAATCGCCCTTGGATTCAAGTATGACGCTCTCGACGTCGTGATCGTGGAGGAAGAGCTTGGCTGCTTCCGCCTGGTCTTTGTCCTCAGATTTAAACTCCTGCACCACGATGTAGGTGTGGTCACGAACCCACGGGCCTCGAGTATTCGGCTGTTCGGTGGGCGGGTTCGCTTGTGGCGCTACGGGTTGACCGGCCCTCCGGCCTGCGGCGGCGGCGTTGGGCGTGACCGGGCTGGAGCCGAGGTCGGCGAAAATCTCGGTGTTGGGGGCGGATCGCCGGGCGGCTTCGATCTCGCTGATCGCCCCTGCGGAGACGGATCGCTTGCCGCTCTCAAAGCCCTCGGTGACCCCGCTTGCGTGGCCTACGTTCTTCCCGACCACAAATCCGAGCCCGACGATCACGATGAGAATGAAGACCGCCACGCCGGCTGAGACGCTTGAGAGGGAGAAGACGATGCGTTCGCCGCGCACGGTGGCGAGCGGTGCGGCTGGTTCGCCCGGTTTTGGATGGCCTGTCGTCGGTGTGGGGGTGGGCAGACTGTCCGCCGGTGTGCCTGTATCTGAAGGCGGTTGGGGGGCATCGGCGGATTGCCACCACGCGGGCACGCCGGTGGCACTGCCGGCGTGAATAAGCTCGATCAATGCTGGTCCGCGTTTGGATCTGGGCATAGGAATCACCTCGGTACACGCGCCGCGTACCCATTGTGGCAGGATAGCGGAAAGGCCTTGAAATGCAAGTTTGGCGGTGTCCTGTCGCGGCCGCGGAGTCGGGCGTTGCAGTGTAGCTGCAAGATGGGTTCGTTTGGTAATTTCGCGTGTGCGTTTGGGTGGCGAAACTGCGTTTTTGTGGCGTGAACGTTGTTTTTGTTGATTCGGGGTGGCTGCGTTTTGCGCACCGCATCTTGGGGTGGGCCGCTACTCGACGTGTGCGGTTCGGATTTAGGGGGTGTCCTTGGCATTGGGCTTCGTGCTCTGGCGCGCAGGTATCGCGGGTTGGGCGGCGGCGGGGGCGGCGCGCAACGTCCCCGCATGGTAATAACTACGAGTGTGATCTGCGGGTCGCGAGAATTTCGCGGCCACGCCTGTTTTGGGGGTGGGAGAGCGGTTTGCGACTTGGGGTGGGGTGCGAATCATGGCGGCGGGCGGCAGCGTACGAGGCTGCGGGGCCGGGTTTCTCAGTGACCCGTCAAGTAGCTCGTGTGTCCCCTAGCCAATGCAACGTCGTCTCCCGTGCCGGTCGAAGACTTCGCCAACGCGGGCGGCGATCTGCGGATGCCTACTCGGTTGGGATCCCGCGTGTCGGCCCGGCGTTTGCTCCGATACCGACGTCTCTGAGAGAACCCTATCCTGTGTTGGGGCTAGAAAGACTCGTCGCCTTTCTGAGCCACGTAGGGTCGCTCTCCTATGTCCTCGCTGCTCCGATCCAGTGCATGGAGAACGTAGCCCGCAAGAATGATCCGCCATGGCCCGTCTCCTTCCAGGCCGTACCGCGCTCGGTGCCTCGTTCTTCCGGGATATGCGGCCTCAATCGATGCCATGGATACCTCTGGCAGCGCCTCCTTGTCGAGCACCAACAACGATACATCAACTTGGAGGTGAGCGTAGAGAACGAATCCCGCGCAACTGTATCGCCGATAGCGACGAACATTCGTATTCTCGTCACGAATGTCGTCCCACGGCGGATCAATTATGTACTGCTGGCGTTTCTCTGCGTGTCCAGATTGGTATTCATCTACTACCTTGGCGATCCAGGTCTTTATGCTGTTGATTTGGTCGTTGGTCAGCGGAATTCGGCCGGCAACATCCGCGTTTAATGGATCGTCAGTCTTGAGCGGCGGTCCCATGTGAACAACGCGGACTGCTTCGTCGCGGCTTGCCTCGCAGTCGTCCGAATCGAGCAGAGCGACATGCCGGACAAAACCCGGAGATGTCTCGGAGTGCTTGCCGACCACATCGAATCGCCCCAGTTTCGCTGTGCGATCAGTGAGATCAAAGGCCGGCATGGAATCCTCGGGCAGGTGGTCAGGTAGTCTGCATTTCCCGCGTGGCACGGTCCAACAGTTCGAGAACTGCAGGCGCAACCGATACCGACCGCGCGTCCCAAGAATCCCGCAACTCGCGTAGTTCACGCGCGGTTTGACGCCCGAACCACGACACATCCATTCTTCCAACAACACCAGCGATGTTTACCGTCTCACTGCTGGCCATCGCGGCAAGTGCGTAAACGGCCAATTGTGCCATGGCGGCACTCTTGCTGCTGGCGATGGCGTAGGGGTTCAAGAGTAACTCGGCGATTCCGCGAACTTCGCGCGCGAGTTCTGTGTGCTGATCCGTTCCTTCCGGAGGCTGCGCTTCAAAGATGCGGCCAAGCATCTTGAGCGCGACGAGACTCGTTTCGATGGGATGACCCGGTTCGAGCAACGCGAGTAGGCGGGAGGCTTCGTTGGGACGAAGCATCGACGCGCCAGTGCGGATGGCCGAGAGGACGGGTGGGGCATCTTGTGGGTCGTTGCTGTCTCGGTACTGCACAGCGAGGTCAAGTAGGCGCGGCGCAAGCCGCGCGCTTCGCTCGGCTGTGAACCCGAAGTCCTCGGCGGTCAAGATCAGTTCGC
>JAJDDU010000053.1 GCA_029260155.1 Phycisphaerae bacterium
CGCCATACGGACCGCCGAGTCCCTCGCTCGCCCCGGCGACGTCGTACTCCTGTCCCCGGGCTTTCCGAGCTACGATGCCTTTGCCAACTATGAACGCCGCGGGGATTCGTTCGTTTCGCTCGTCCAGGGGCTGCGTTGACCGCTGACGAGGGGGGCGTCGCCTTGACCTTGATACGCCCGAGCGTAGAATCCGCGCCGAAAAGCAGGAAGCGATCAATACGCCGCAACCGCCACTTGATGGAGCCTCTCGAACATGGACCCTCGCACAATACTCGGGTTGATGACCCGTTATACCTGTTGCATTGTGACTGCCGGTCTTCTCGGGTGTAGCGGCAGCCGCGACTTCGGAGAATCCGTGTCGCTCCCTCAGAAGAAGCCGGCTCGGCCGACCGTCGCCTTCTCGGGCGGGCAAGTACTCACTCTACCCGCAGATCGGCCGTTCAACGTATCAGACACTCAGCGTTATTCCGAAGGCGCTGCCCACGCTGATTCCAATACAAGCGCTACGGGGCAAGCATCTTGCACGGCGGACGCGACCGCGGGCGGAGTTGCCAGCGCTGAATTCCAGATCGGGCATGTGCTGACCTATGACGGCGACGACGCGACGAGAGTCAGCGTCACGTTCGACATCGACTACCATTGCATGGCAAGCGATCACGCACCGAGCGGGGAAGCACAACCGGTCGGCCTGAAGGCGTACGTGAAGGACTCGAACCACCGCTTGTTGGCGAAGGTAATGCTAGCGGACGGCGATCCAGATCGATTGCCCGACCGGTGGTCCGGATCGCAGTCGCCGTCGTTCGATATCACAATGGAGCCTGGGTTGGCCTATCACCTGATCGTCGCCGGCAAGGTTGAAGTGTCAGGCGATGACACCGGCGGAGCACGCGCTGAACTCGCGGTTCTTCGGGCTGAGATACAGATCACTCCGGCACCGAACTGAAACTGCGGCGAATCGTCTGATCCGTGATTTCGTTAGCCCCGGCCGCGCCACTGCAAAGGTGAACATCTCGTGGATTCCGCTGCAACAGCTTCCTCGACCGGCTTTGGAACCCTCACCGCAATTGTCATTGTGACGCTGGTGCTGTCTTTCTTCTGTTCCATTTGTGAAGCGGCGATTTATGCAGTTTCTGATGGACGTGTCGAACGCTTGGCAGAGTCCGGATCCGCATTGGGAAAGCGTCTGCAGCGCCTGCGCCGCCATATCGACAGGCCTATCGCCGCCATTCTGACGCTCAACACCATCTCCCACACCGTGGGCGCGACCATGGCTGGGAGCGTCGCCGCATCAATCTTCGACAGCCTCGGCGTCGGTCTATTCAGTGCTGTGTTTACGCTCGGTATTCTGTACGTGAGCGAGATTATACCCAAGACCGTCGGGGTGTTGTACGCCGACGCCATCGCACCCGTTGTGAGCGTTCCCATCGAATGGACGATCTGGATCCTCTGGCCGCTCGTTTGGCTTTGTCACATGGTCACAAGGTTGCTCCCGCGCAAACCCGGAGATGCGTCCACGAGTGAGGATAACCTCCTGGCGCTAGCGCGCCGCGGAGTACGTACGGGTTCCCTGCGCCCCGATGAAGCACGTTGGATGCAAAACGCCCTGAACCTCGACACGCTCAAGGTCGCTGACATTCTGACGCCGCGAACCGTTGTGTTCAGCATGCCGAAAGACGCTACGCTCGCGGAAGTATCGAGTCACGCTGCTGGCTGGCCACATAGTCGTGTTCCCGTGACCGATGGCAGCGACCTTGACAAGATCGTTGGAGTCGTGCTGCGCCGCGAAATCTACGAAGCCGTCGTCGCCGGAGAGGCGGATCGCGCGCTCTCCGACATCATGCGCACCCCGACATTCGTGCCCAACGCGATGAAAGTGGGAGACCTGCTGACCAAGTTCCTCCGTGAACGCCGACACCTGTTCATCGTCGCCGACGAGTATGGGGGAACCGCTGGGATCGTAACACTTGAGGACGCGATTGAGACGCTGCTGGGTACCGAAATCGTCGATGAATTCGACCACCATACGGATCTTCAGGATCTGGCGCGACGCAAGGCCAGTCAGAGGCTCAAGAAACGCCAACGCCCCCCGTCCCAATCCCGATAATCCCTCTATTTCGTTTAACGGTCTTAATCGATTCGACCACACCATTCGTTCGCAAACTGCCTTGATGTACGCAACTGGGCGGTGTTTTATGGAAACCCGAGACGCCCTGAGTAGCGCACTTCTGTTCCGACTTGCGATTGGAGACAATCCACCTTCGCCGCGCTTGTGACGGCCGGCAACCATCGGTAACATGTTTAGCTGTGTTCGGCTAATGGCGCGGGGGAACAGCCCGAAGGTGATTGGGGGCTCGTGCCTCGCATGTGTGCGATCGTATCTGGCTTTGACTTGGTGATTCTAGTCGGCGGAGCCCGCGCGGCGGCGGCGTTGTGCGTCTGACGATACTGCGCCGGTTTTGCGGCACGTCGCCAGGCTGGCGCCGTGCTTGCGAGAGTGCAAAGGTGTTGACGGTAGTGAATTGGAGGACTCTGGGATGTTGAAGCTAGTAAGTCGAAAACTGTCTCTCGGGTTCGTGGCGGCGCTTTCCGTCGTCACGTTTGGTCTTGGTGGGATATCGACCGCATCCGCGGCAGACAGCTTGTCGTTCAGCTACGCGGACGTTCGCGTTGTGTTTGACGCGAATACGTCGACGATTTCGATTCTGGATATTCCGGCCACGTCTCTAAAGTCGTCGGTGCGCGACTCGCTTGCTGTCGTCATTGACCGCGCCAACATAGCGCTTGCATCCGACTTCGATGTCCTCCTTGAAGCGGCTGTCACGAATCCGGCTGGCGTCGAAGATCTCTTGTTTGATGGGACTATTTCGGGCACGGACGTTAACACAACACTCGCCGCGCCATCGTTCGCGGCGGCATACGCAAATCTCGCCGTGGGCACAGATCTGGACGGTGTCACGTTCGCCAATGGCGTACTCCGTATTTTCGGGAGCCTGTCCACCCTTGCGCCGCCTTCGAGTCTCGTCAATCCTACCTCTGGGGATTGGACGTTCGAGGGAACCGATGACGTGCCGGCAGGCGCCGGAAGCGATCTTGTGAGCAAGCAGATATCCGTCGTGGACGCCGATCGTGATTTCTATGGGGCTGGAACACTCGTCTTCTTCGACATCGTTCTGCCCGTGTTTTCCGACGGCACGTCAACGGCCGGCAGCGCCGACGCGGAAGCCCTGTTCGACGACGCACTGATTCACGGTGGTTTCGACTCCACCGGCGGAGACCTCCGGATCACGATCGAAGTATCCGAGCCTATTTGCGGAAACGGGACCGTCGAGAACGGCGAAGAGTGCGACGACGGAAACACCGTTGGCGACGACGCATGCAACAACGCGTGCCAAAACAACGTCTGCGGTGACGGCATCGTCAACAACGGTGAAGAGTGCGACGACGGTAACACCGTCGATGACGATGGGTGTCGCAATGACTGCAGCATCCCCTTCTGCGGCGATGGCATCCTCGACCTCGGTGAAGAGTGCGACGACGGCAACGCCGTCAACGAAGACGGTTGCCGCAACGACTGCACGCTACCCTTCTGCGGTGACGGCATCGTCGATCCCGGCGAGGCATGCGATGATGGGAACGGCACCAGCGACGATGAGTGTCGAAATGACTGCACGCTGCCCTTCTGCGGTGATGGTCTTCTGGACCCTGGCGAAGCCTGTGATGACGGAAACACTGATAACCTCGACAGTTGTCGCAATGATTGCATGCTGCCCTTCTGCGGCGACGGAATTGTCGATCCCGGTGAGGCATGTGACGACGGAAACAACGAAGCCGGCGATGCATGCTCGCCGACGTGCGACGTAGAAGAATGTGGCAATGGGATCCTGGATCCCGGCGAAGAATGCGACGACGAAAACGACATCGCAGGAGACGGATGCTCGCCGACCTGCGAAGTCGAAACCGGTGGTGGCCAGGGTTGCACGCCCGGATACTGGAAGCAGGAGCACCATTTCGTCGACTGGGTCACCTACAGCCCAAGTGACCTGTTCAATGATGTCTTCGGCGTCGACGCCCCAGGCGACCGCACGCTGCTTGAGGCGCTGAACAAGGGGGGCGGTGGCGCCAGTGCCCTCGGGCGACACGCCGTCGCTGCGTTACTCAACACGGCGGCCGGGGGCGTGAGCTTCTTCTACACGGAAGCAGATGTCATCGCCATCGTTCAGGATGCTTACCTAACGGGTGACTTCGAGACGGCAAAGAACGCCCTCGCTGCTCAGAACGAGGAAGGCTGTCCCCTGAACGGCGGTGGCGGTGGTGACGGCGGCGGCTCAGGAGGTGGAGTTCCCACGGGCGGCAACGGATGCACACCCGGTTATTGGAAGCAGTCCCAGCACTTCGATTCGTGGGCTGTCTACGCCACGCATGATCGCTTCAACGATGTCTTCGGTGTAGACACACCCGGCGACCGGACGCTCCTGGAAACCGTCAAGAAGGGCGGAGGAGGCGCCGCCGCGCTCGGCCGACACGCAGTCGCCGCACTGCTCAACGCGACCAACGGCGGCGTTGACTACTTCTACTCTGAAGCGGAGACCATAGATGTCGTACAGCATGCGTACGATACAGGGAACTTCGAGACCGCTAAAGACGATCTTGCTATTCAGAACGAGGCTGGGTGTCCACTGAACTAGATCGCGCCGGCTACGGCGCCTCCAACGTGGAGGCGCCGCGCTGCCCGCGACACAATTGTCGCCGCACGTTTATCGGTCTACTTGGAGTGCGGCGAATCTCGCGCAATCCGTTATCAAACCCCGCATGCGCGCGGTTGGGAATCGACGTGGCGGACCGACGCAAGCCTCCTTTATGGGAAGGGGCAATTCTTCAACGGTCCGATCTTCATTATCATCTGTTATTCTAGACGATTCAGCCACGCCGGGCTTGAGACCGTGGCGGCACGCAGGTATCATTCACAACCGTGTTCGGTGGCTGACACAGGGGACGACTCGATGCTTAGGGGGATCTGTGTTTTGCACCTCTGCGGTCGTTGTGGGCTTGGCGTGCTCCCATGTTGCTCAGCGGATTACGCGTCGCACTGTAGTCATTTGTAAGGTCGTGTCTTGGCGCCTGGCTACCAGCCGCAGGCTGTGGGTATCCACGCGAGTCAAGTAGGTTGTTATTTGCGCATTGGCTGCCGCGCATTCGGCGGCCGGTGGATGGATGGTTGTATCTGAGAGGGTTTGCGGATGTTGAATCGAGTAAGGCGAAAACTGTCTCTTGGGTTCGTGGCGGCGTTTTGCGGCGTCACGTCTGGTCTTGGTGGAATATCGTCCGCATCCGCGGCAGACAGCTTGTCGTTCAGCTACGCGGACGTTCGCGTTGTGTTTGACGCGAATACGTCGACGATTTCGATTCTGGATATTCCGGCCACGTCTCTAAAGTCGTCGGTGC
>JAJDDU010000521.1 GCA_029260155.1 Phycisphaerae bacterium
ACATTTTACTTCATGGGGGGGGCCCCCCCCTGTTGTTCCCCCCCGGTGTGCCCCCGCCAAACGGGCGATGAAGGTCGCGGGCATACCGCGCGACACCGCCCCTACGCCGCCTGCAGTGCCGCCATCTTCACCTTGATGTCCGCCATGAGCTGGTCAAACGCGTCGGAGAAGGCCTTGACGCCGGCGGTGAGGAGTTCTGCTGTTATCGCGTCCATGGCGATCCCCACGGACTCAATATCCGCGATCGATCGGCGATAGACATCCACATCTTTGCCAATCGTCACATCGGTGGCTCCGTGGTCCTGCACCGCGTCGATCGTGTTGAGAGGCAGCGTGTTCACCGATTCAGGTCCGACGAGCGTATCGACGTACAACGTGTCCGGGTACGACGGATTCTTCGTGCTCGTGCTTGCCCACAGCGGCCGTTGAACCGGGGCACCGTCGGCACGCATCTGGGCGAAACGGTCCCCGTGGAACACCGTTCGGTAGGACTCGTACGCGAGTTTCGCGTTGCCGACGGCAGCTTTGCCCAGCAATCGCGTAAGATCGCTTTGCCCCGCGTCGATCATCGTCTGCAACTTCTCGTCCACCGCCGTGTCCACACGACTGATGAAGAACGATGCCACCGACGCCAAACGGCTCACGTCACCGCCCGCCGCCGACAGCCGCTCGATACCGCGGATGTAGGCTTCCATCACCTTGGCGTACATCCCCAGCGAGAAGATCAGCGTCACGTTTACACTAATGCCCTCTCCGATCAGCGTTTCGATGGCGGGACAGCCCTCTTCGGTGGCGGGCACCTTGATGAGTACGTTGGGCCGATCCAACAGCTTATGCAGGTGGCGGGCCTCTGACACCGTGCCGGCTGTGTCGTGGGCCAGATGCGGATTCACCTCCAGGCTCACATAGCCATCGACGCCGTTCGTCGCATCGTACACCGGGCGTAAGAGATCGGCTGCGTCACGAACGTCGGCCACAACGAGTGATTCGTAGACGGCGGCAGCGTCTGCACCGCCCCCGACGAGCTTCTCGATCGCAGGGTCGTAGTCCTTGCTCCCGGAAATCGCCTTATGGAATATGGACGGGTTAGACGTCATGCCGACGATCCCCGCGTCGATGAAGTCTTGCAGTTGCCCCGATTCGATCATGGATCGGCTGATGCTGTCGCACCAGATTGATTGTCCCACCGCGAGAATCTGCTCGATTCGGGTCGTCAAAACAAGCTCCTTTTGGAATCAGCCCCTTTGTGCATTAATTGCGGGAAGCACCGCTCACAAAGGGCGACGCTACGTTCTTCTTTCGCTCAGCCACAGCCTCAACCACGCGCTCAGCCTGCTCGACGACGTTGTCCACGGTGAAGCCGAATTCCCGCATCACGTCGGCCAGAGGTGCCGACTCGCCGAAGCGATCCACCCCAACGGACACGCCGTCGGACCCCACGTAACGCGACCACCCCATCGTGCTACCCGCTTCGACGGAGACTCGCGCGGCGACATCGCGCGGCAGGACGGACGCTCGGTACTCCGCCGTCTGCCGCTCAAACTGCTCCCAGCACGGCATGCTCACCACGCGTACCTTGAGACCATTGGCCGACAGCCGCTCGCACGCGCCGATGCACAGTTGAACCTCAGAGCCGGTTCCGATCAGAATCACATCGGGTGTACCGTCGCTATCCAGGAGAACGTACCCGCCCTTCAACAAACCGTCCGCTGCGGCGAACTTTGTCCGATCAAGCGTCGGCATGTTCTGCCGAGAAAGCACCAGCAGCACCGGCCTGTCTGTCAGCGGCAGGATGTATTTCCATGCCATCGCAGCCTCGTTCGCATCGCCAGGCCGAATGACGTCGATGTTCGGCATCGCCCTGAACGACGCCAAATGTTCCACCGGCTGATGCGTCGGGCCGTCTTCGCCCACGCCGATGCTATCGTGTGTGAACACGAAAATCGACGGAAGTTCCGAGAGAGCAGCCATACGCATCGAAGGGCGACAGTAGTCTGTGAACATCAAGAAACTCGACCCGAAAGGCCGCACCTTGGAAAGCGAAAGGCCGTTCATCAGGGCAGCCATCGCGTGCTCGCGGATGCCGAACGCGATGTTCCGCCCGCCATGAGTATCCTTGGAGAACAGCTCGGAGTCCGGCACCTCGGTCTTCGTCGAGCCAACAAGGTCAGCCGATCCGCCGATGAGCCACGGAATCCTCCGCGCGACGGCTTGGAGGGTCTTCGCGCTCGAAACGCGCGTCGCCATGCCCTCTTCGTCCGCATCGAACACTGGAACATCGCAATCCCAACCATCGGGCAGCGCTCCGACTTGCATCTGCCGCCACTGCGCCGCCAGCTCGGGATGGGCTTCGGCGTAGGCATCGAACCGCTGCTGCCACGCGCTACTCAATTCCGTGCCACGGCGCACGGCCCCTTCACGCATGTGCTGGGCGACTTCGGATGGCACATGGAAGTCCTTGTCGGGGTTCCAGCCATAGGCTTCTTTGGTCAGGCGGATTTCGTCTGCGCCCAGCGGCTCGCCGTGGGCCTTGGCCTTTCCGGCGCGATTCGGGCTGCCATGACCGATCTCGCTGTTGACGACGATCAGCGTCGGGCGGACGGACTCAGATTGGGCGGTTTCGATGGCCACGTGCACGGCTTCGAGGTTGTTTGCGTCCTGAACTTGCTGCACGCACCAGCCGTATGCCTGAAAACGTGCGGCTACGTTTTCGGAAAAAGTGATATCGGTGGACCCGTCGATCGAGATGTTGTTGCTGTCGTAGATCCAGATCAGGTTGCTCAACCCGAGGTGCCCAGCCAGCGAAGCTGCCTCACCCGCGACGCCTTCCATCAGATCGCCGTCGCTGCACAGCGCGTACACGCGGTAGTCCACAATCTCATGCCCAGGCTGATTGAAATGCGACGCAAGCCACCGCTGGGCGACGGCCATCCCCACGCTGTTCGCAACGCCCTGCCCCAGAGGCCCGGTCGTGGTCTCGACGCCGCCGATCAGCGTACGCTCCGGATGCCCCGCGCACTTCGCGTGTAGCTGCCGAAACGACTTCAGGTCGTCGAGCGACACATCGTAGCCCGTAAGGTGTAAGGTGCTGTAAAGCAGCATCGAGGCGTGCCCCATCGACAGCACGAATCGGTCGCGGTTCGGAAAATCGGGCTTGGCGGGGTCATGACGTAGGAATCGGTCCCAAAGCACATAGGCGACGGGGGCCATCCCCATCGGCGCACCCGGGTGGCCGCTGTTTGCCTTCTGGATGGCGTCCATGCTGAGCGTGCGTATGCAATTGACGCCCAACGTGTCGATTGGCCTGTTGCTGTTGTCCATCGATACTCCCTGCGCGCGTGGTTCTCAACTTGCCCCGATTCGTCTCCAAGGTCGCTACGCTAACAGCCTCCCGGAGACGATTCAAGAGCACGCGTCACTATGTTCGATTTCACGAAGATATGCCCGCTCTGAACCGCCAGATTCCCTCGCTCCCCGATGGCCGGTGTGCGTCTGCGCTTGCCGGTCTATTGCCCCTTGAGTCTGGCCTCCATGTCGGGCGTGGGGGTGAAGTTCCAGACCTTGCCGACCTTGTTCTTCGCGAGGAGTCCGCGATCGGCGAGGTTGAGTAGATCGGTTCGGGCGGTTTGCTGGGCGACGCCATTACTCTGCCGGTGCGACTCGAAGGTATACCGTTGATGGGGGTGTCGAAGCGCGTGGGCAACGAGAACACGTTGGCGATGATTGAGGTCGGCCATGCCGCGTACCTGGCGGTCCAGCGCCTCAAGCTCACGGCTCTTTCGTTTGATATACTCGTGCAATTGCTCGATCGCCCTACGGAGAATCTCAAGGTGATAGAGAACGAAGTAGGTCAGGTCGTTGCCGTCGGTCTCGGTATGTAGAAACGCACGATAGTACTTGACCGGTGCCTTGTGGATGAGTTCGGAGATCGAGACAAACTCGCAGAGCCAGAAATCACCCTGCAGCATCGACCAGTAGAAGAGTGCTCGGGCAGTCCGGCCGTTGCCATCGACGAATGGGTGATCGTACGCCAGCCAGAAGTGAAGAATGATCGATCGAATGACGGGGTGTACGAATTCCTCGGGCGTCTTACCGTTGGCGAAGTCGCACATGGCCTCGACCCGTCCTTCGAGTTCGTTGGCGGGCGGTGGGGTGTGGAACACGGTGTCATCAAAGTCGCTGCCAAGATCGATTCGCTCATCGGGGAGGCGAAACCGCCCCGCGGCCAGCGGATTGTCAAGCGTGCCACGCGTGACCTTCTCGTGTAGCTCCAGCAGGAGTTCCTTGGAAAGCGGCTTGTCTTTCAGCTCGGTGATCCGCCGCATGGTGACGAAGTTGTTTAGGATCATCTGCTCACTACGGTCGCGGGGTAGCCGCCCTGTGCGGATCATCTCCTTTGCGACTCGCCGCGTGGTCACAGCACCTTCGATTTGACTCGATGTGATGGCCTCTGCCATCAGTGAGTTGATAAGGTAGCGGTCCTTGGTTTCTGGGTTCTTGATCGGCTGGGGAACTTCGATGTTTCCCGCCGCGTACATGTCGATCTGATGGAGGCGTTCGGGAATCGGATCCGGGAGACCGTAGGTGAAGGACTCGCCTTTCATGTCCTCCAGCGGAATCGGCTTTCTGCTCCGATTGAACTTGAGCACGGCCCACCATTCCTCGCTCTCTAGCCCATCCGGCGGCGTGAGATGTCGGAGCTTGTCCCAATGAAGATATCCGGCATCCGACGAACCGATTTGACGCGCTGCGCCAGAGAACCTATCGGACTTCATGAGGTGCATTATGATCGGCCAGTAAGACGGTGGATCTTTCGGCATTTTCATTGTAACATAGCTCTATAAAAGGCTTTACAAACACCTAATTTCATACTAATATGTCACATGTTAGTATATAAGACGTGATTCGGACGTAGTCAAATGCTAAATCTTGATTTGTTAGCATGAAATTAGCATGACCGAAAACGGCGTCCAATCGGCGAAAACCGGCCTAGTCAGCTGGCCGGGGGCTACTTTCCGGCGGGTGGGTCGTTGGCGTCGGCCATGCGTTGCATCTGGCGGGTGAGTTCTTCGACCTGACGGCGGAGGGCTTCGGTTTCGTCATTGGCGGTCTTGGGGGGAGGCGGGGGGGTGAACGAGGCCATCAGGGAGCGTGTCCACTCCATGGGGTTGGTCGGCATGGTCGGGCTGACGCCGAGCGTGTTCTGAATGAACTGCTGCCATTTCTCCTGAGAGGTCTTGTGGGTCTCGAGGACTTGGGCAAAAAACTGCTCTGCGACCGAACCGAGAAGCTCCCGCTGCGTGCGGATGACCTGATGTAAGACGTTGGACGGGAACATCGCAAGCTTCGGCGGATCCCGCTCCAGGATGATCTGGGTGAGGATGATGTTGGTGATGTCGTCGCCGCTCTTGCCGTCGATGATCGTCAGTTCGTACCCTTCACAGATCAGATCGTGCATGGCGCCGAGCGTGACGTGGCAACTTCGCGTCGTGTCGTAGAATCGCCGATTGCTGTATTTCTTGATGGACAGCGATTTGTCGGGGTCGGGATTGCTCATTATCGGCTCCTGAAGGTCGATTGGACGCCGCGACGTTAACGCACGCACAAAACGACGTCAACACAAATATCCATGTGCAAATCGTAACATGTGTAGTTATTGACGTTTATGGCCGATATAGATAATTATGCAAACGCACAAAATGCGCTTGACTGGAGGGAATCGCGGGGTATATTGATCTGTAGATGCGGACGAGAGTAAGCCTCTCGCGGTACGCGGGCGGCGTGAGACATATAGTTGAAAGGTTAGCAGGATGATGGCGACGGACACCAAGGATTTCGTGACGGACATGTTCAAGCAGGCCAGCGAGAGCTTCACCCGCACGATGAGCACAGGCGTTGAGTTCCAGCAGCAGGCCGGCAAGTTCTGGGGCGACTTCTTCGGCAAGGGCTTCGATCAGTTCCACACCCAGATGGACAAGGCGTCGAACGGTTTTGCCCCCGATGCGAAGAAGAACCTCGAGCAGTTCCACAAGATGTTCGACGAGCAGTCGCACAAGAGCATGGACATGCTCCGAAAAACGTTTGAGTCCGGCGAGTGCTGCAACGCGAAGGACATGTTCGACGAAACCATGAAGATGTGGCAGACGTCGTTCGAGACCATGCGTACGCAGGTGGACACCATGGCCAAGACCAACGTCGAGATGGCTGAGCGCTTTTGCGACATGGCCAATCAGGCGACCGCGACCAACGGCCACAAAGCAACGTCGAAGCCGGCGACCAAGTAGACACTGGCGCGGGCCTCGGGAGGCCACGACCGGCGGATGTCCGGTTGACGATGCGGGTGATCGCTCCGTACCGTACGGGGAGAGAGCGACCAAACGGTAGCTGGTGCGATTGTTGATCGCATGGAATCCGGCTTACGTGGAGGAAACTGCATCATGCTTAAGAACGTATTCATTGCGGGTGGCAGCCGTACGCCGCTGGGTCTCTTCAGCGGCGCGTTTGCGGAGGTGTCGGCTGCGGAGCTCGGAAGTGCCGCGATCAAGGCGGCGATCGAGCGTTCCAAAATCAGCCCCAACGATGTTGACGAAGTGCTGATGGGCAACGTTGTCGGCGCGGGGCTGGGTCAGAATATCGCACGTCAGGCTGCGCTGGGCGCGGGGCTGCCTGTTTCGTGCGGTGCGACGACCGTCAACAAGGTGTGCGGCTCTTCGATGCGGGCGGTGATTCTCGCCGCCCAAGCTATCCAATGTGAAGATGCCGGTCTGATCGTAGCGGGTGGAACCGAGAGCATGACGCGGGCGCCCTATCTTCTCCCCAAGGCGCGGGGCGGATATCGGATGGGGCATGGCGAATTGCTCGACTCCATGATCCACGATGGATTGTGGGACGTATACAACGACGTGCACATGGGGACTTGCGGCGACCACTGTGCGCGCGATTACGACGTCACGCGTGAGGAATTGGATGCCTACGCAGTCGATAGCTACAAGCGCGTGCTCGCCGCACAGGAGGCGGGCAACTTTGATCGGGTCATCGTGCCCATCGAAGTCAAGAACCGTAAGGGCACGGTCGTCGTGGACCGTGATGAAGAGCCCGCGCGTTTCAACGAGGAGAAGCTCCGCAAACTGAGGCCGGCGTTCGGTGCTGACGGCGTGGTCACGGCCGGCAACGCTTCGGGCATCAGCGACGGGGCAGCCGCAGCGGTGGTAGTAGGAGAGGAAAGAGCGAAGACGCTGGGCATCAAGTGCGAGGGCCGGATACTGGGTCACACAAACGTGGCCATGGAGCCCGATCAGTTCTCGATCGCTCCGATCCACGCGATCCGGAAACTCTGTGACCAGTTGTCTTTGAAGTTGAGCGACGTGGATCTCTTCGAGATCAACGAGGCCTTCGCCGTGGTGGCGGTGGTGGCGATGAAGGAACTGAATATTCCGCATGACAAGGTCAACGTCGCCGGCGGAGCTGTCGCCATGGGGCACCCGATCGGTGCCACGGGGGCACGGATCGTCGTGACGTTGATTAATGCTTTGCGGCTTCGCAAACAGAAGATCGGGATCGCGTGCCTGTGCATCGGCGGCGGCGAAGCCAGTGCAATCGCGGTCGAACGGTGCGAGTAATGAATGATTCTAACCCGCGCGGTGGCGACCCTGCCGGGAAACGTCAAGACGTAGGAGTTACGCATGCCTGATAGTCATAACAACGGTGTCGGCGTCGATCCGTTCACAGGATTCTGGACGGATATGATGGGCAAGATGGCCAGTGCCGGCGTGGCTGCACCGCCTACGTCGCCCGACATGATGGCCGGCATGCGAAAGGCGTTTTTCGGGGCAATGACCGAGTACGCTGACGATTTCATGCGCAGCGAGCAATTCCTCACGGCCATGAAGAAGAGCATGGACAGCTCGCTTGCTCTCAGGCAGCAGATCAACCAGTTTCTCACCAGTGGGCTTCAATCGGCGCAGATGCCGACCCGGTCGGACACCGACCACATCGTGCTGTTGGTCCGAGGGCTTGAGGATCGCATCGTCGGGAAGCTCGACGCCCTCAGCGAGCGTGTCGAACAGCTTGAGACTCAGCAGAACGGCTCAGCCAGGAAGACCGCAACCGTGACCAAGCCGCAACCGCAGCCGAAGAAGAAAGGTAGGCGCTAAGCATGTCCGCAACCCAGACTCCGCCGTGGGCATCGTCACCCGAGGTGGCGATGCAGGAGTGGATGAAGTTCACATCCAAGATGGCTGCTTGGCCGAAGGTAGCGCAGATCGCTCAGCAGGTTCGCGTGGGCGCGACGCCGACGCGTACGGTCTACCGCGAAGACAAGCTTCGCCTGCTGCGTTACGAGTCGGATGTCGAGAAGCAGTATCGCACGCCCCTGGTTGTCGCGTTCGCGCTGGTGAACCGCCCGTACATTCTGGATTTGCGACCGGGCAAGAGTGTCGTCCGTCATTTCGTCGAGCGTGGCTTCGATGTCTACAACATTGACTGGGGCGTTCCCGCCGACGGCGATCGCTACCTGTCCGTCGAAAACTACGTCGAGGGCTACATGGATCACGTGGTCGATCACATCCGCGAGCGGTCCGGGTGCGATCAGATCAATGTGCTGGGCTACTGCATGGGCGGGTCGTTGAGTGCGATGTACACCGCCCTGCATCCGGACAAGGTGAAGAACCTAATCCTCATGGCCGCCCCGGTGGACTGGTCCAACAAGGATAGCCTCCTCAGCGTCTGGACCGATTCCAAGTATCTCGACATCGACAAAGTTCTCGACGTGCACGGCAACGCCCCGGCTGACTGGTTGCAGTCGTCGTTCCAGATGCTTAAGCCGGTCCAGAACTACGTCGAAAAGTACTTCAACTTCTACGAGAACATGGAAAACGAGAAGTTCCTTGAGGACTTCTTTGCGATGGAGACCTGGCTTAACGACAATATTCCGGTAGCGGGCGAGACGTTCCGTCAGTTCGTTAAGTACCTGTTCCAGCAGAACCTCTTGATCCAGGGCAAGTTTGAGATCGGTGACGAATGCGTGGACCTGGGGAACATCACCTGTCCGATCATGAACCTGACCGCCCAGAACGATCATCTGGTTCCCTGCGGGCAGAGCCTGCCGTTCAACGACGCGGTGGGATCGAAGGATCGCAAGTCGATCAACTTCCCCGCAGGTCACATTGGCCTAGCAGTGGGATCCAAGGCGCATCGCGACTTGTGGCCCAAGGTGTGCGACTGGCTTAGCGAGCGATCGGACGAACTAGACGCGTAAGCGAGCTTTCGACTTTCGATTTTTCAACGAAGGATTGGTTTCATCATGAGTCAGGGCAACGGACACAAGCAATTCCTGAGTGACTGGGAAGACCGACGGCTGGACCTGACCACCAAGGTCGCGGTCGTGACAGGCGCTGCGTCGGGCATCGGACGGGCGACTGCGTTCGCGCTCGCACAGAAAGGCGCCAAGAAGGTCGCACTGGTCGACCAAATGGATGCAATCAAGACGTTCGCCGAGCAGGCCAATGAGAATCTCGGCCGCGAAGCGATGGTTCCCTTCCAAGGCGACGTGACGAACGCCGAGTTCCGCCACAGCGTTTTCGAAGAGATGCGCAGCAAGCACGGGCCGATTTCGATCTGTGTGCCCGCTGCCGGATTCACCGCCGACCGACTCGCCGTCAAGATGGACAGGGAGACCGGCGAGACAGATCTGTACCCGATCGATTTATTCGAGCGCGTGATCGCGGTGGACCTTACCGCACCGATCTTCTGGGCCATCGAAACGGTAGCAAGTGTCGCGCGCGATCGGCACGAGAACGAGATTAAGCGATGGAACCCCGACGAGCGCGTGCAGGGTTGCATCATCTTCATCGGCTCGGTTTCTTCAGCAGGCAACAAAGGCCAGGTCAGCTACGCGACGGCCAAGGCAGGCTTGGAAGGTGCCCAGGCGACGCTCGCCACCGAAGCGATTTTCCACGGCGTCCGCTGCGCGATCATCCACCCCGGCTTCACCGATACCGCCATGGTCCGTTCGATGGGCGACTCGTACATCACCGAGCACGTGCTTCCGCAAACGCAACTGAAACGCCTGATCCGCCCCGAGGAGATCGCCGACGCCATTTGCTTCATGATCCGCAATTCGTCCGTTAGCGGAGAGCTATGGGCCGACGCCGGCTGGCATCCGGTGGCGTAGGATTCCGTCGGCTCTGAGAAGGTGCGAGGTTGAGCCCAGTTGAGCTGGGCAAGGGCAGGTTTCACCCGCCGACCCCGAGCATGAAGTCCGCCGGCGGCGTCCCCTGTGGATTGGCATATCAGGTTCCCAACTCCCCGTAGTGGATTCCTGTACGCAATAACGAGCCTTGGGATTGGTCCCTGGGCATGGTAAGATTATCGGTCTGGGCGAACGCCACCGCGTTCGATCCTGCAAGCGACGATTTAGAAAGGACGCACATCATGGACTTGGAAGGAAGAGTATCCCTGGTCACCGGCGGCTCACGCGGGATCGGACGGGCTTGCTGCTTCGCACTCGCAGCCGAGGGCAGTGAAATCGCCGTGAACTACAACGCGAATCAAGCCGCCGCCGACAAGACTGTCAGTGAGCTCAGCGCCCTTGGAATCAAAGCGCGGGCGTTTAAGGCAGACGTGTCGGACGAAGCGCAGACTCACATCATGATCGAACAGATCATGAGCGAGTTCGGGCACATCGACGTCGTGGTCAACAATGCAGGCATAACGCGGGATCGGTCGTTCCTGAAGATGACAGTCGATCAGTGGCGCTCGGTCTTGATGGTCAATCTCGATGGCCCATTCAACATCACCAGCGCACTGCTGCCTCAAATGTGCGAGCGTAAGTGGGGCCGCATTATCAACATCAGCTCAATCGTCGCCCAGATGGGCAACTTCGGGCAGTCGAACTACGCGGTCGCCAAGGGCGGGTTAATCGCTTTCACCAAGACTCTGGCCCGAGAGGTCGCGAAGAAGGGCGTCACGGTCAACGCAGTCGCGCCGGGGTTCATTGAGACCGACATGACTGCGGTCGTCAGCGAGGAGGCTCTCGACATGGTCCGCAAGATGACCCCCATGGGCCGTCTGGGTAGGCCGGAAGAGGTCGCTCGCGCGGTCCGATTCCTGGCCGCACCAGACGCGTCGTTCATCACCGGCCAAGTACTCAACGTCAACGGCGGGATGTACATGTAGGTTTGGCTACAAGGGCGCGCCGGCCGACCGCGTGATGGCCGAAGCCGCCGCCCATGCAGTCGACCACGCCCACTGGAAGTTGAACCCGCCGATCCGTCCGTCGACGTCCAGAATCTCTCCGACGAGATGCAGCCCTGGGCATTTGCGCGACGCCAAGCTGCCGGAATCAACCTCGTTTAGCGGAACGCCACCGGCTGTTACCTCGGCACGGACGTAGCTCTGACTATCGATCACCTCCAACGGCCAAGCTACGAGGGAGCGGGCGAGTTCTCTCCGCGAGTTCTTCGGCAGATGGGCCATCGGAAGCGATCGGTCGACTTTCAAATCCCGCAAGATCGTCTCAGCCACGCGTGCCGGCAGCATACCTGCCAGCGCGGTGTGCAAACGGGCAGTCGGGCGAGCGGCTGCGATGGCGAGCAAGACGCGGTCTGTGGATGAGGCGTCTTCACCCGGCAGGAAGTTTAGCGAGACGTGGACCTCGCGCCCTTCCAGCCGCGCCCGGAGCCAGTGTCGTGATGCATCAAGAACCACGGGGCCGCTGATACCGAAGTGGGTCCATAGCAGCGCGCCGCGTACGCGAAGCGCTTTGATTTCCGCGCCACGTACGGTGAGCTCGACATCCTGCGATATGCCGGAGAGCGGCGCGTGAAAATCGCCCGCCAGCACCAATGGCACGAGCGCGGGTGTTTGCGGCACGAGTGTATGCCCTAAGCGTCGGGCGAGACCGTAGCCGCCACCGTCGCTCCCCGATTTGGGGAGCGAACGCCCGCCGGTGGCTAGCACCACACGTCGAGCGCCCAGTGTCACTTGCGGGGTCACCACGCGGAAGCCTGCGTCACACCGGTCGATAGCGGTCACGCGGTGGCCGGTCAGCATCCGAACGCGGCCGCGCTCCGCTTCGCGCAGAAGGGCCTCCAGCACATCCCGTGCTCGATTCGTGTTCGGGAAGAGCTTCCCGTGCTCTTCCTCGTGCAGATCCACGCCGATCTCTCGGAACCACGACACAGTGTGCTCGGCCGGGAAGGCAGCGAGGATGCGCCTCACCGTGTTGCGGCTGCCCCCGAAGAAGTCGCTTTCTGTGACCGTCCGGTTGGTGACGTTGCACCGGCCGCCGCCTGAGACCAGGATTTTTGCGCCAAGCCGCGGTGCCCCGTCCAGGATGACAACCGTCTGACCGCGCGTACCGCGCGTGGCGAAGATGGACGTCGCCAACCCGGCGGCTCCACCACCGACAATCGCGACATCGACTTGCATCGGTTGCGTGTTCATGAACTCGGACGAAACATACACGCTTTCGCCATCGGGGGCACATCTGCACGGGTGACAGCCGGTGTGGACGTGGGTACGATCGCTGCTCATGTTACATCGAAGACGATCACGTCAGGTTCTTTCGCGCGCGCCGTCGCCTTGGCACCGTCAACGCCAACGGTGGGCGTTTACGCTGATCGAACTGCTGGTTGCCATATCGATCGTCGGGCTGCTGATGGCTATCCTCGTGCCGTCGATGTCGCGGGCTCGGAAGCAATCGCGGTCCGTCATCTGCCTGACGCACCTGCGTGAACTGTCGCACGGCTGGCACATGTACGCCGACGAAAATCACGACGTCTCGCTGCCTGGCCGGTTCTTCAAACAATCAGGTGGAACCTCGAACCCTGCCAATTGGTACGATGTCGGCAACGGGCTGAAGTACAGGCCCCGGTGGGTCGCGACGATGGGAAAACACGTGGGCGTCTTCGCCTTTGATCAACCCAGCACGAGCGATGATCGTCAGGACTACACCAGCCCAGTCTATCGGTGTCCCTCAGCGGCCGAGTGGACGGACGAGAGAAACTACGCGTACGGCTACAATCATCAGTTCCTGGGCAATGCGCGGCAGACCGCCGGAAAGTTCCACAATTTCCCCGTCAACCGTTCGCGAATACGCAGTTTCGCGGGGACTGTTCTGGCGGCCGACTGTATGGGTACCGCTGCCGGTGTGGGCAAATCGGAACGCCTCGAATACGCCAACGGGGGGAACGACACTCGGTCATTGGGGAACCACGGCTGGACGCTGGACCCGCCCAGGCTGACTGATAGCTCGGACCGCGGCACCGGCGACGCCGGGAGCCCACGGACGGCCGTAGATCCGCGTCATCTCAAGAGAGCCAATCTCGTCTATTGTGATGGGCATGGCGAGTCCCGCACGCCGCAGGAGGTCGGGTTCCGCATTCGTGCGGACGGTGCGTTCGTCGACGCTGAGGCCGACCTCGATCTGCCGACGAATCGCTGGTTTTCGGGATCGGGGAGGGATGATGATCCTCCGGCTGTCCCGACGGCTGCGGCCAGGCAATAAGACCGACCTCCGGAAACGGCCCCGAAGTAGACTCCGGGTAGCGTTTGACATAGAGTAACACGGACATTTGTCGATCAACCAGTGTCGAGGCGAGTGAAGAACGGATCCTCATGCAAGCCAAAAAGACCATCTCATGTGCCGTCGTGGGTGCCCTGTGCGTTGCGTCCGGCGTACATGCCGCCATCCTGAACATTAGCGCCGAAATCCGCAGCGAGGTGCAAGCCTTCGTTGGCGGCGTGGCGGAATCGTCCGACGAAGCCATCGAGACTTCCGGCGACAACAGCCTCACCCCACCTATCGATGTGCGCGCCGTTTTGGAGAACGTGACGCAGGCGGACGACCTCAATGCCAAGGGCCTCGCCATCGCCGAGTTTCGCGACCCAATCTTGTCAGGACCAGATCGAAACCCCGAGGAAATCAGCATCGAAGCCGACTGTTTCTCGAATGATCCGTCCATCCACTACGAGCTCAACAGCACCGTGGTGGAGCGTCGCATCGTATCGTTTAGCGCAGCGGAATTGCGCGATCCCATCGGCTCGACCCAGACGGTTCGCAGTGCCCTGTTCGCTTCCGGCGCGATCTTTGTTTGGTCCACCGATGCGACCCGCGACTTGACGGGGCTGACCGGCGAGGTGTCATTCGCCGTACGACGCGTTGATGCGGATGAAAACGAAACCGTGCTGCTCAGCGACAGCGTCGCCCTTCGCGGGGGCCCTGACGGAACGATCGAATTCGACGACGCGGATGACCTGCTGGTGTTCTTTGGCGATCTTACGATCCTCCCCGATGTCGTGGCTGGCGGCATCTTGCCGGACGTCCCGGATGTCGATCTTGGAGACCTTGCCATCGCTCAAGTCGCCATCATTCTGCAACAGAATCTGGACTACGAATATCAGGTGGCAGCCGGTGAAGAACTGGCCCTGGTGGCGGAATTCACAACCAAGATCGCCAATCTTCCGGACGGAACCGGCGTCGTAGCGGTCTTCGGCCGCCCGTTCGACGAAGCTGCCGAGATCATCGGGATCGGCATTCCCCCCGACGGCGCGAAGCGTATCGAGACGCGCCTCAACCGCGCCATCGCAGAATTCAAGCCCATAGGCCCTACCGCAACGAGCTCGCCATTGGCAGCGTTTTGTGGAATGTTGGGCATTGAGATGCTGCCATTGCTGGTTGGATCGTTCGCATTATTTCACAGCCGCGGCGCGCGGCGTCGAATGTAGGAGCCGGACGTCGGGTCCGGTGGGGCGGGTCTTGCCCGCCCCCGATTGGCTTGGCGCATCCCACATCAGCCCACCGTCTTGACCGCCACCCAAGTCCTCACTACAAGATATGCCAATCGCGGTTTTCTGGCCGTCGTATGGACGCGGCTTCCGCAGCAAGTGCCCGAAGGTGGAAAAGAAGTGCGGAGGCGCCCAAGTCGCCGCCCCGATACAGATGATCGTCGATTGCTACACCTGCATATGGGATTCGCCCGCGCAGCTCGGCCGCGTCGGCACGCACCGCGCGCAGCGGGCTGACAATCGCCCTCGACCGGGAGACCATCCTCCCCATCACGCCGGCACTGAGGCTCACAAGACCGCCAGCAAGCCGGTCGATACCAGCATCGTTGTCGGCTTCAAGAGCCTCTACCTCGAAGCGGAGATCCCCGACAAGCTCGTGGCTGACTACGTTCGCCAGGATCCCGAGCGTCTGATCGGCTTTTGCGGTATCGACCCTGCCAATCCGGCTGAAGCCGTGCGGCAGATGCAAAGTGCCCGCGACGAACTGGGAATGGGCGGTGCAGCCATGTCGCCCTCTGCCCAGAACTTCCACCCCTGCCACACCAACGCAAAGACGTGCTACGAAGCCATGGCCGGACTCGACATGCCGGTCTTGTTTCACAGCGGCATGCGCAACAGCCCCGAGTGCGTCCTTCAATATGGCCAGCCCGTGTTGCTCGACGAGGTGGCCCGGGAGTTTCCGAAGCTCAAGATCATCATCGCCCACATGGGCTACCCATGGATGCACGAGACCATCGCCCTGTTGGCCAAGCACGCCAACGTCTACTCCGACATTAGTTGGGTATTGAGTCAACCGTGGGGCGCGTATCAGGCCTTGCTCGACGCGCACCAGCACGGCGTCATGGACAAGCTCCTTTTCGGTAGCGGCTTCCCATACACCAGCGCGGCCCACTGCATCGAGGCCCTGTACGGCATCAACCACATGGTCAACGGCACGTCCTTGCCGGCCATCCCGCGCGAACAGCTTCGCGGCATCGTCGAACGCGATGCGCTCGACCTGCTCGGAATCTCCACATCCGCAAGATCAGTGCCAAGCAACGGCACTTCGGGTCAACCGCTCATCGACGACGACGATTGACTCGTGGGCACGCTTACAGACGACCAAGCGACGCAAGTTCGAAACCTCCTCGCGACGCTCGTCAAGATACCAAGCGTCAACGAGAACAAACACCACGGCGATCGCGCAGAGGCGGAACGCGCCGTCTCCGATTATGTCGAGACGTACCTCAGGCGCATCGGTATGACGGTCCGGCGGTTTCCGCACGCACCAGGCCGCGACAACATCGTCGCCCATTGGCCGGAGCAAACAGGAAACAGCACGTTCGCTTTCCAAGCCCACATGGACACAGTGAGCGTTAAGAACATGTCCATCGATCCATTCGCCGCTGAAGTGAGTGATGGCAAAGTGTGGGGCCGCGGAACGTGCGACACCAAAGGCGCTCTCGCAGCCTACCTGGCCGCCCTGAGTATCGCACGCGAGCGGAGTCTAGACTTCGTCGATAAGGTCTACTTCGTAGCCACCGTCGCAGAGGAAACCGGCTGCAAAGGCGCCGAATCGCTGGTGGAGTCCGGCTTCAAGGTCGATGCCATCGCCGTGGGCGAACCCACTGGATGCAAAGTGATCACCGCCCACAAAGGAACCTGCTGGGCACGCTTGGAAGCTGAGGGCAGGAGCTGCCACGGATCGCTCCCCCATCTCGGGCACAACGCCATCTACGCCATGGCCAAGGCGATGTCATTCATTCAAGACGACTACATCTCGTCGCTCACCGAACAGGTACACCGGCTGCTCGGATCACCAACGCTCTCCGTCGGACGGATCGACGGTGGCGTCGCAGCAAACATCGTACCAGCGTACTGCCACGCGGATCTCGATTTTCGCACCCTACCGGGGCTGCAATCACAGAGCGTCCATGACGGTTTCCTCAAACGCCTTCGCCAAGCAGTGACGGACGAATCCTACACGCTAACCAACATCCACACCCAGCCGGGCATGGACACGCCGGCCGACGATCCGTGGGTCGTAAACCTGCTACACGCTGCATCACGTCACACCGGCCAAGCCAAACCAGAGGGAGTGAACTACTACGCCGATTCAGGCCCCTTTCATGCAGCCGGTATGGCCTGCATCCTCTTCGGCCCCGGCGACATCGCCCAAGCCCACACCGCAGCGGAGTTTCTGGAGCTCGACGAGCTCTACCGTGCAACAGCAATCGCGCTGGACTGGCTGAACCTCGCCACCACCCAGTCGCTCGTCGCGTAGCCGGTTGTACCAAGCGACCACGCGGCTAGAATGTTCACCTGGCGCGGCAACTTCGCGTCGAACATAAGGACACCTATGGCAACACGAAGGTTTCTCATTACAGCAGGTCTGCCCTACTCAAACGGGCGGCTGCACGTCGGGCACGTCGCGGGGGCCTATCTGCCGGCTGACATCTATGTGCGTTACCTCCGCGCCACCGGTGCCGAGGTCCGCTATATCTGCGGCAGCGACGACAACGGTGTCGCGGCGGTCAAGACCGCGCGCGAAAAGGGCACGACGCCCGAAGAACTCACCTCTCGCTACAACGCCTCACAACGCAGTAGTTTCGACGGACTGAACATCGAGTTCGACATCTACGGCGGCACGCACCAGCCTGAATTCGTCGAGATGCACGAGCGAATGAGCCGCGAGTTCTTCCTCACCATCCACGGCAAGGACTATTTCACCAAGCGAACCACGAAGCAGCTCTACGACGCCGAAGCCGACCAGTTCCTTCCCGATCGGTTCGTCAAGGGGACCTGCCCGCACTGCAAGAGTCCCAACGCTTTCGGCGATCAATGCGAAGGATGCGGCAAGAGCTTGGACGCCCTCGACCTCATCGACCCCGTCAGTACCATGACCGAAAGCAAGCCGGAACCGCGCGAGACGATCCACTGGTATCTGAGACTCGACCAACTCCAAGACCGCCTGCGCACTTGGCTTGAATCCAAGCGAGACACCTGGCGACCCACAGTCGTCAACTTCGCGCTAGGCCAAATGACTCCCGACGAAGGCGGCTTACCCGAACGGGCCATGACACGTGACCTCACGTGGGGTGTGCCCGTCCCGCTCGACGACCTAGACGCTCAAGGCAAAGTCCTCTACGTCTGGTTCGACGCGCCCATCGGCTACATCTCCTTCACCGCAGTGCTTTGCGAACGAAACGGCGAAGGGTGGCAAGCATACGAGAGGTGGTGGAAGTCTCCGGACTGCAAGGTGGTCAATTTCATCGGCGAGGACAACACGATTTTCCACGCCGTGACCTTCCCCGCCATGCTGGTGGCCACCCACGACAGCGACTCGATCCAGGGTGAGCAAGGCGAGTTCCAGCTCCCCACCAACGTCGTCGCCAACGCCTTCTTGAACATCAAGTTCCCGGGCAAGGAGGAAGAGAAGATCAGCAAGAGTCGCGGAAACGCCGTCTGGATCGAGGAGTTTCTCCAGACGTTCGACCCCGACCCCCTGCGATACTACCTCACCGCCAACGCCCCGGAATCCCAGCGTGTCGCCTTCGATTTCGACGACTTCGTCAAGCGCAACAACACCGAACTGCTCAACGCCCTGGGAAACTTCTTCAATCGTACGATGACTTTCCTGCACAAGTACTTCGATGGGAAAGTGCCACCTTCAGGCACTCGCGAACCGATCGACACCGAGCAGCTCGAACGATGTAAGTCCGCCGTGATCGCAGTGGCCGACGATATTGAGCGATGCCGCTTCAAAGCAGCGCTGGCAGGCGTGATGCAGTTGGCACGAGACGCCAACGGATACTTCGACACAACCGCGCCCTTTAGGTCGCGCAAAACCGATATGGAAGCCTGCGGCCGAGCGATCAACGTCTGTTTGCAGACCACCCGAACGCTCTCCACGCTGATGGCCCCCTTCTTGCCCACCAGTGCGGAAAAGTGCAGGGCGATGCTGAAGCTGGACGACTCAGCCATCGCGTGGGCCACCGCCACCGATCAGCTCGCCGACGGCGCCGAACTCGGCGAACCGCAACTGCTATTCAAGAAACTAGACCCAAAAGAACTCTTCGGAGAGCAAGACGGTTAGCCGGCAAGGAGCGGATTGCGCCCCACCGTCATTGCGAGCGAAGCGAGGTATCTCGCTGGCAACACGTTGCAGCCGGCTTCACAGCGTCACGCAAACCGACTAAACAGACATGAGAGTAGATCGCACACCATGACAGACAACAACCATCACCGATCAACTATCGAGGTCATGGAATCCCACGTGACGGTTCGGCGATTCACCGACGAGCCGATCACCCACGACCTGCTCGAAACGCTCATCCAAGCCGGCACGCGCGCGTCAACGTCGAGCAACATGCAAGGCTACACGATCATCTCAGTCACCGTCCCCGAGCACAAAAAGCGGCTCGCCGCATTGTGCGCCGACCAGCAGCAGATTCACGAGTCCGCCGCCTTTCTCCTGTTCTGCGCCGATCTGCACCGCCTCGAGCTGTGCGCGCAGAAGCACGACGTCGCGTATGATGATCTCGGCAACACCGAGTCTTTCATCACGGCGATTGTCGATGTCGCGCTGGTCATGGAAAACGTGGCTGTGGCGGCGGAGTCGGTGGGGTTGGGGATGTGCATGATCGGCTCGTTGCGGAATTTCCCGTTCGACGTGCGCGAGGTGTTGGGTCTGCCGCGATATGTTGTCCCGGTGTCGGGCGTATGCCTCGGTTGGCCGGCGGAAGAGCACGATTCGAAACCGCGCCTGCCGTTGGACGCCGTTTGGCATCGCGAGCGGTATCGGGACGACGAAGATCTCAAGCGTTCGATCGATGCGTACGACGGCATCATGGCCGCGTTCAACGATAGCCAGGGGCGCCACCCCGACAACCCGCGCTGGAGCAAGGTCATGTGCGACGTGCTGGACAAGATGGCCCAGCGCACCGAGATCGGCCGCTTCGCTCAAGAGCAGGGATTTAACTCGCAGTAAACCGTGTGGCGGGTGCCCACCCTCTGCGTCGCGTGACAATGCTCCTTTCCGAAGCGCAGGTTCCCCGTGACGCCAAGGGTTCGGGACGGACGACACCCGCACTTGGTTGGATGAATGCGAAGTGTCGGTATACTGATGAGGGTCGGCCGTTTCAGGAGTATCGTCATGCAACGCGACTTCGAGCTTGTTTGCACAGCACCTTCGATCGGAGAGGCAGACATCATCGTCGCCTGGTTGGAACGAGGGGGAGTACGCGCACACGTCAAGGACCGACATATGGCTGGGACGTTGACGTGGGGCACGCCTGCGATCGCACCGCGAGGCATCGAGATTGTCGCAGCTCCCGAAGACAGCGAGCGTGCCTCTACTTTGTGGGCGGAGCGATTGCGCAGTGATACTACCAAACTGCAGCAGCCCGGTGAGGCAGAGACCGTCGATGCGGAGTGTGAGGAGTGCGGCGCCAAATCCAGCTTTCCATCTGCGAGTCGTGGCCGCGTCGAAAACTGCCCCGCCTGTGGCGACTACATGGACGTTCCAAGCGAGTAGGGCTTGCGAACACATCGGTCAGACAGGTTCTTACACGCCCATCTTGTCGGTCGCATCGGCGATTGCTAGACTACGGGGTAGCGAGCTGATGGGGACTGTTTCGGCGGCTGCGACGGGCACCAGCGGTCCGGCGGATTCACCGCATCTCCCGAATCTTCCTTCTCAGCGGTGCGGTCGGAACCGGTGCAGTGTGGCTGTGCCGGTGGGGGTTCTGTTTGAGATTTCGAGTCGGTCCTCTCTGAAAGGAATAGTAAGATGAGATTGCGATTGCTGTTGGGAATGTTCGTGTTTGTGGGTGGCACTATGGTCGCGCTCCAGTCCGCCTCCGCGAAGGACAAGAAGTCAACAAAGCAGGCCAAGAAACACAAGCACGATGATCACGCAGGCCATGATCATGCGGGGCATGACCACGCAGGCCACGACCATGCAGGCCACGACCACGATGGTAAAGCTCCGGAAATGGGCGAGATGTCCCCTGAGATGATGGCCAAGTGGATGCAGTCCATGACGCCCGGCGAGCATCACGCACACCTCGCTCCGTTCGTCGGATCGTGGAAGTACACCAACAAGTGGCGAATGGCCCCCGACGCGCCGTGGAGCGAGACGGGCGGCGTTGCAAAGGTCCATGCGATCATGGACGGCCGCTACATCGTTCAGAATATCGATGGTGACGAGTTCATGGGCATGAAGTTCAAGGGCATGGGCGTCACCGGCTACGACAACATGAGACAGAAGTACGTCAGCACCTGGATGGACAACATGAGTACCACCATTCTCATGACCGAGGGAACCTGTGACAACTCCGGCAAGGTCATCACCTTCACCGGCAAAATGGACGACTGCATGACCGACCGAAAGGATGTGGCGATCAAGGAAGTCCTCACCGTCATCAACAATGACAAGCACACTTTCGCGTGGTGGTTCCAGGCCCCCAGTGGCGAGATGTACTTGAGCATGGAAATCGTCTACACGCGGCAGTAGCAGACGAATCTGAATCACGGGACTCAGGGCCGATCGGTTGACGCGACCGGTCGGCCCGCGTCTTGCGCCCTGGACAAGGTCTTGAAACACTGTCATGACTGACCCGCGATTGCTTACCGTGCTGGCGATCAGCGGCATGCTCAGCCTCGGAGGTTGCGCGGCCCCCGCAAAGTCGCCGCCCCGTATAGTCAAGGCCCCATTTGAGTACGCAACCGTCGACGAGCAATTCGCCCGCGCCGCGTTCTTCAAACCTCGCGAGCGCGACGGCCTACCGTTCGAGATTGTGATGGCACCCCTCATTGTGCAACAAGTGACTCATGGTGACACTCTTCCGGCCGCAGACCGCTTTGGCGCCTTGGGTCCGAATCACTCGGTCCGCGTCGATTCTCCGACCGTGTACTATGCGACGTCCACCGCGCTTCTGCGCGGACGGCCATTCAAGCAGATCACGTTTACTTGGTTCTACCCGATAGCGCCGCCGTGGCCATTATCCCATGTCACGGTGCTGCCGGCCGGCGTTCGGATGACGCTGGACGACCAAGGTTATCCGCTGGTCTGGGAGGTCGCCTGGTCGGCGGGAATATCGGTGTACGTCTCGCATCAATTGAACGAGGCAGCCTTCAACGAGTTCGGCCCGCCCATGTCCGGCCGCAAGTACGCGATCGAACGCGAAGCCATCGTCGCCCGCGTGCTCGACGACGGACCGGTGCCGATGGGCCCGTTCGTGTACCTTCGCGCCGACTCCAAAGAAGTCTCGACTCTCCTGTGTCGCTGCATGCCGTCACAGGTGGATGAGTTCGTGGAGACGACGTACTACAACCTGGTTCCGGCTGTTCAAATGGAAGCCCAAGGCTTCGCGATCTCGGAATGGTGGCCTGACGACCCGACGAGGATTGAGAATCGCCTGCGGTTCCCGGACATCGAGGGGATAGAGTAGATCTCCGATAGGCGTCATGTTTCCCCTCGACGCAGCCGATCGATACAATGTGCGGTCAGTTGATCGCAATACTCTTGACCGGAGAAACGTGATGCGAAGACATCTGATAGCACTCGTGGCCTCGATCGTTCTGACGCTTCCGGCTGTTCGCGAAGCCGGTGCCCAGGAGAACTCTGTTTTGCATCGCAAGATCGACGCGCAGCTCGGCGCGATCGGCGAGTCCGCGCGGGGGGCTGTCGAGGGATTGTTGTACTATCCCAAGGAAGTGCGCGACGCTTGTCTTGAACTCGCGTGCTACCCTGCGCTTATCGTCCGACTCAACGACGCCCTCGATCGCGGCGGTTTCGCGCCCGACAAGGTGCTGGCCGAATATCCGCCCATCGCCCGCACGGCTGCGCGCGTGCTGGCCGGCTCGTCGGGAATTCTACACGCTTTGGAAGACGACCTCGTGGCGATCGGCGTGCTCGGGCGGGTCTACGCCCAGGACCGGGTAGGTGTGATGCGTCTGGTGGACGTGCTTTCCGTCAAGGCGGATCTCGCCGTCACGCGCGCGGCGGATGCGTGGGTCGATTCTCTCTCGCTGAACGCCCTGGCTGTTGCCGAGTTGCAGCGTGCCGCCGACGACTATGCACGACGCAGACGCGAGACTACCGTTACGATCAGTGCCGACCTTGGGCATGGCTTTGGTTTCTCCGTGGAGGCGTCCAGCGACATCGCCATCCACTACGCGCCGACCTATGCCGAAACGCGCTTCGTCTTGTTCAACGCCGATCGCTATCCGCACCTAGCCGACGCGCTGGTGTACCAGTATCACACGCACTATGACGACAGTCTGGCCGACTTCCACCGGGCTTATGACGAGTGGTATCATCAGCGTGCTCGTTACCACCATGACGATTTCTTCCATGCCGCTGGTCGAGCTGAACGGCTGAGACAGGCGGCGGCGTACGAGAGGCGATTCGCCGGCGCACACAAGAGCCGGGCAACGAGACATAGCCATGCCGAGCGGAACGAATTCCTCCGAGGGCACGCGGCTGATTACCCGAGTCTTCGCACGTTCCGTGATCCCGCCACCGCCCGCGGGCCGCGCTATGTTCCCACTCGGACAACACCGCGACGGACCCCTGCGCGCGTTAGGCGGCCGAGCGACAGGCAGGCGCCGGCCCGCGCCACGCGCAAGCCCGGCAAGGGCAAGGCCCGTGCGGACGCGCCACGGACCCACAGGCCCAATGTCACCCGCAAGCAGCCGACGTCGGCCCAGCGCATCAAGCGCGCCGGCAAGGCCCGCGGCAGCGCCGCGGACCCACGCGGCGGCAAGCGAAAGTCGCGTACGAAACGGAAATAGCCGCCGCGTCAGAACGCGATCTGGAAGCGCCACAGGAAGATGTTGGACTCGCCCCTGCTGCCTGCGTCGGCGTAGATGTAATTCCACATTACGCGGAGGTTGGGGTTGAGGTACCAGTTTAGCCCGACGGTGAGGTCACGCAGCAGTCCGCCCCTGATGCGGGCGTCGCTTAGGTCCAGGTAGGAGTAGCGAGCGGCCACTTCCCATGCACCCTGGCCGCCGTCATATCCGAAGTTCTCTTTGGGTTTGACGTTTCCAAAGGTGCCGTTGGATTTCTTGTACGGTCGGTGCTCGCCGGTGAGGAAGTAGCTGGCCTGCGCCGACGCGGCCCAGAATGAAGGGTCGCGCATGGTGCGACTCTCGACGAACGACTCAACAAACTCGCCTTGCAACGAGAAGGGTCCGTGGACCCACGCGGCTTCTGCGCTGACGATGTCCGCGAACTCAGCCTCGAACGCTCCGGTATCGACAAAGCGCGAGGCAAGATGGGCCTCGGGCCTGGAGCGGTAGCGGAGCGTGTCGCCGGCGAAGTTCTTGTGGGTGTATCCGACGCCGAGATGCACGAGCTTACGTCCGTCTTCTTCATAGTAGGGCAGGCCAGTGACGCGCACGGTCCCGTTGTAGTCCCTGCCGCCGCTGCCGTCACCGAAGCCGTCGGTTTCTCGGAAGAAGCCGGCTGCCCACGTCACGCGGTCGTTTAGTACATGGTTGTGCAGCATGATACCCGTGTTGCGCGACGGAGCGAACGTGTTCACCAAGCTGCGCTCCATGAATGTGGTGTACTTGCTGCTGGTGAGTTCTTCGATACTGAAGGGCTCTTTGAAGTGTCCGACGCGGATGCCGCCGACGACCGGTACGTTTTTCAATCCCATGTAGACGTCTTTGAAGTCCGCGTCTCCGCCCGCGAAATCGTACTGCGCCTTGAACTCGACGTTGTCGTGGATCGCACCCGAGAGATACAATCTCGCGCGTCGAAATTCGGTTCCGTCGTCGAGATCCTCGCCGAGGCTACGCTCCAAGCGACTGTCTTCGGTGAAGTACCCCCAATCGTTCTGGATGCGCCCGCCGATCTTCAACTTGAACGATCCATCTTGCGAATCGAGTCGTAGGCCGTCTTTCCAGTAGGCGCGCATCGTGTGTGGGTCGCCGAACCACTGCGGCAGCTGGGCGTACGCGTTGGAGCCCACGGCCGGCGGAGTAGACTGTTTGATTTCCTGCACGCTCGTTTCGAGTTGCTGCACTCGATCTTCCATGACAGCTGCGCCCGGCGCGAAGGTGGCTGGCTTGGCATCCTCCCTTGCGTCCAATCTCTCTTCAAGCTTGTCGATTCGGTCGTTCAGTTTGCGAATCAGCTCGATCAGCTCTTGCTCGCGCGCCGTCGAATCGGGCGACTGGGCCCATACGCCGTTCGCAAGGGCCAGCGTCGCGATGATAACAGCCGGCATGAGACGGAAAGATATCTGCGCCATCGTGGTACTCCTACTCGCTTTTTAGTGAACTGTTGCGTTCACGCAGTTCTGTCGATTGCGGAGGTGACCGCCCTCCGCATCAAACGGGCAACATATTTCCGATAGCCTATTAGCCGATCGTTAACCTCTTGTGAAGATCGCATTAACACGCAGGCGGAATTTGACATCCGCTATGCGCGGCCAAGCGGGATTACCGGCGAATCGCCGGCCGCAGGTGGGTGACCCCAACGGGATAGTCAGCGGATGCCGCCGCCGCGTCTGATGGCGGCGGAGTGATATCCGTAGAGGCCTTCGCCTTCGTGCTGCCACCAATCGCGCATGCGCTCGATGGCCTTTTGACGAAGGGGCCTCTCGGTGGCGGGATCGAATCGGAAGTTGCGGCGGGTAAGTTCCTGAAGGAGTTTGGCGGCGAAGTCGGCGCGGGTCTCCGCAGGGGAAGTCTGACCGACGTGCGCGGTCTGGCCGCTCATGGCGATGTCGTCCTCGGGATTGAGGGCGAGAGCCAACAGTGGGATGGCCATGCGACGGTTCTTGTTCTTCGCGATGGCCTGGAGGATGACGGTGGCGGGCGATTTGCTGCCGGCGTCGTGGCGGGCTAGATCGTCCTCGATGATTCCGCGCAGGATCTTGTATTCTCTCCGACCGCCGAACGCGACGAGCGCACCGGCGGCGTCGACGTGGATCGTCTTGGCGGTGCGCAGACGCTCGGCGATCTTCGTGATTCCCTCTGCATCGCCCAGTTCCGCCAGCCTGGTCGCAATCTGGAGGTACGTTTTTCCCTCTGTGGTGAGAAGAAACGACTTCATGTGTGCGATGGCACGCGATTCCTCGCCGTCGAAGACGAGCAATTCGATCATGGTTCTCGCTAGGTCGTAATCGACTTCGGCGATGAGATGGGAGCGGGCTTCGAGGGGGGAGCTATCCTTAGTGATCTGCCACCATTTCTCGACGGTGGCGATGGTCTCGGTACGGAAGGCCTCGTCGTATTGAGAGAACCACTTTCCGCGTTGTGCTTTGTAGAATTTGCATCGGGTGATGGCTTCGATCAGGGCTAGGGCCAGATCACTTCGGCGGAACACCATAGATGACTGCGTTGAGTTCGCGAGGATGAAGGTGCAGCGGGTGGCGGTCTGATCGTCGAGGGCGTAGATGAGGGCGGGTATCATCGCTCGACCTCGTTTGACAATGCGGATGGCTGGGTCGTCGAAATCGATGTCCGGCCGGTCGCGTATGAAGTCCCAGTGCATGGCACGGCTACGGGTAAGGGTGCGGGGCATTCTGTGGAGCGGTGCGCTGATGAGATTTCCGCGGTCGCGTTGGAGTTCGTTGAGTCGCGACTTCAGGAGGAGCGCGACGAGCACTTCGGGCGTGGCCTCGGGGCGATCGTCTGGTAACAAGGGCGCTTGCTGCTCGGCGGCGCGGAGGGAGTCGAGATGCTGCCGAAGCATGCCGTGCGTGCGCGATTCGTGCGCGGTGGAGAGAAGCTCCTCGAGTTCGTCGGCGATTTCAGTCCAAGGGTCGCCGTCTCGAACACGCTCACATGATTTGGTCCACGCTCGGCCGAGCTTTTGGTCGTCCTGTTGCTTGCCGACCTTGGCCTGACCGAAGGCATGGAGCGGGCAGACGGCCAGCAGAGAGCATGCCCACGCAAGCGTGGGCATGGCACCCCGTATTCTTGCGTAGCGCTTTATGCCTTGACGATCTTCTTGCGGTGACTGCGGCAGGCAGCGGTCGCGTTGCGCGTGTCGACGACGAGTTTGGCGTGTTTGACGATCCATGGATAGTCGTAGTCACTGTGGTCCGTTGCAATCAACACGCAATCGTAACTGGCCAGCATCTTTTCGGAAAGCGCCTTGCTCTTCATGCCCAGGTTGTGCTCGCGTTGTTTGTGTGTCGCGGGAACGTACGGGTCATTGTAATCGACCTTGGCGCCTTTTCCTTTCAGGCGTTCGATGAGCTCGATGGAAGGCGATTCGCGGATGTCTTCGATGTTTTTCTTGTACGCCAGCCCGAGGACGAGGATTTTGGCGCCTTTGAGTGATTTTTCAACGTCATTGAGGGCGTCCATGAGGCGGGCGATGACGTAATCGGGCATCTGGTTGTTGATTTCTCCGGAGAGCTCGATGAAGCGCGTGCTCATGTCGAACTGCCTCGCCCGCCAAGTCAGGTAGAACGGGTCGATGGGAATGCAGTGCCCGCCGAGTCCTGGACCGGGGTAGAACGCCTGGAAGCCGAATGGCTTCGTGGAGGCCGCTTTGATGACCTCCCACACGTCAATGTCCTTGCGGTCGTGAAGCATCTTGAGCTCGTTGATGAGGGCGATGTTGACGCATCGGTAGACATTTTCGAGGATCTTGGAACACTCCGCCACTTCGCAACTCGATACGCCGATCGCCTTGGAAATGGCGGCGTCGTACAGCGCGACGGCGACCTTGCTACTCTTGGGAACGATGCCGCCAACGCCCTTTGGGATGGTCTCGGTCGTGAAATCCTCGCGCCCTGGGTCTTCGCGTTCGGGCGAGTAGGCGAGGAAGAAGTCCTTGTCCGCCTTGAGGCCGCTTTGCTCGAGAATCGGCTGGATGAGGTCGCGCGTGGTGCCGGGATAGGTGGTGCTCTCCAGCGTGACCAATTGGCCAGGCTGCAAGTGCTTGGCGATCATCTCAGCGGTTCCGACCACGTAGCTCATGTCCGGGTCGCGCGTCTTGGTGAGCGGGGTCGGGACGCAGATTAGGATGGCTGCGCAGCGTCGCAAGTCCTTGGGGTTTGCGGTTGCGCGGAGCATCTTCGCGTCCACCATCTCCTTCACGGAGGCGGAGGAGATATGTTTGATGTAGCTCTTTCCCTTGTTGAGCTGGTCGACTTTCTTGGAATCGACATCGAGGCCGAGCACCTGGAAGCCCGCCGCGCAGAAGGTCCGTGACAATGGCAGTCCGACGTAGCCGAGCCCGACGATCCCCACGACGGCTTTACGCGCGTCGATGCTCTCAATGAACTTTTCGACAGACAAAGCGGCACCTCCCAAACTTGCGCTGGTTCCAGCCTTGGGGGGCGACATCATAGGGGGTAAACCTTCCATCACGCAAGCTCCGCAAACGGTTCGGGTTAGGCGTCGAATCTACCGACGATACTCCTCAGCTATCGGCAGTTCCTCTTCCCAACAGTACGGTGAAGTGGTAGCGTGTTATCGGCCGCTCACGTGAGAGTCGGTTTTCCAAACAGGAGCGCAGAAACTGTGACCGAACGCACCGGGCAGATGGACATTCGACTGGCTCATCCGGACATCACTGATCGCGAGATTGCGGCCGTGGTGGCTGTTTTGAAGACGCCCACCCTAGCACTGGGACCGAAGCTAACGGAGTTCGAGGACCGTTTTGCTGACTACTGCGGTACACGGCATGCGGTGGCTGTCTGCAATGGGACGGCCGGTCTGCACCTGGTGGTCAAGAGCATGGGGATCGGCGAAGGCGACGAGGTGATCACGACCCCGTTTTCTTTTGTGGCGTCGGCCAATTGTTTCTTATACGAGCGTGCGAAGCCGGTGTTCGTGGACGTCGACGCAGCTACCTGGAACATCGATTCGACGAAGATCGAACGGGCAGTCACCGAGCGAACCAAGGCGATTATCCCCGTGGATGTCTTCGGCGCGGTCGCGGATTATGACTCGATCGCGGACATCGCACGGCGAAAGTCGTTGCGTGTCATCGAGGATTCGTGCGAGGCGCTGGGTAGCACTTACAACAGCCGGCGGGCGGGCTCCCTGGGTGACGCAGGCGTGTTCGGGTTCTATCCCAACAAACAGATAACCACCGGCGAGGGTGGGATGATTGTCACCGACGACGACGAAATCGCGACGTTATGTCGGTCGTTTCGCAACCAAGGTCGGGACACGATGGGAGGGTGGTTGGACCACCCGCGACTGGGATACAACTACCGAATCAGCGATATCAACTGCGCCCTGGGGATCGTTCAAATCGAGCGCATCAGAGAGATCATTACCGCACGCACGCGTGTGGCTGGTTGGTATGCGGAGGAGTTGGAGCAGGAGGACCGCGTATCGCTTCAGCGTGTTGATTCCAATGTTACCAAGAGTTGGTTCTGCTTCGTGATCCGACTGGCCGATGCGTACGACGTGGCCGCTCGGGACCGTATCCTCGGTCGGCTTCGGGAGCGCGGCGTTGGCAGCGCGAACTACTTTTCGCCGATTCATCTGCAAAAGTACATGGCCGAGCAATTCGGGTTCAAACGTGGCGATTTCCCGGTGTGCGAGGCCCTCGCGGACAGGACGCTGGCCTTGCCGTTTCACAAGGGGTTATCGCGGGAAGACGTGGCTGCGGTCTGTGGCGAGCTACGACGGTTGTTGTAGGCGACGATTTTCTACTGACGCAGCCCGCGCGCGGCTGTATAATTTGGGCATGTTGGGTTTGGCGAAGACAAGGCATCTGATTGCGTTGGGCGTGTTGTCGCTGGCGGCGGTTCTGCCGGTCGACGCTGGCGCTGATCCGGCGGAAATCGACGCCCTAATCGAGCAGCTTGGCGACCCGAGCTACGAGGTTCGCGAGGCGGCCGACGCCGAGCTTCGCGAGATCGGCGTTGTTGCAGCCGATGCGTTGGCACAATGCTTCAAGCGCGGGGACGACTACGAGAAGTGCCTGCGGATTCAACGCATCGCCGAACACATTTTCTTCTGGGACCGCGTTCTTGGCCAGCACGGCTTCTTTGGCATCGAACACAGGAAATACGGTCGTCAAAGCCGTTGCCACCGTCCCGATGACGCGCGGATTCCACCGGACATTCTTGCGATCTCGGTGGAGCGGGTCGTCGAGGGTACGTCGGCGCAGCGCGCCGGGCTTCGGCAATGTGACATCATCATCGCGGTCAACGGCGTGACCCTGCCCAGTACTGCGGTACTCACGGATTTTGCGGACCAGATCCGCGACAAGAAGCCGGGCACGGAGATGGTCTTCGAGTTTTGGCGCGGCGGAACGCTGATGACCAAGCGCGTCACAATCGGTCACCGCCCCGCGCAATATTATCTGCAAACGCAGGTTCCGGAGGAACTCAAGAATCAATACCAAGACGCCACTAACGAATTCCCCGGCTGGTGGGTCGAGCGTTTCGGACCGTGGAACGCGCGACTTCCCTCGGCGAGCGACGATCCGCGCGAGACGTACCTCCCGTTGCCGCAGCCAATCGAATACGACAAATAATGTGACCTGTCCGCGCGGTGTTTCCAAAGAGCGATGACAGAAGACCTCAAACCTCAACTTGACGGCCCGCACGCCAAGGGGTCCGGTTGGATTCATGAGCTGGTGCAACGGCGCCCGGAAGTGCCGTACATCGCGCCGTTCATGGTTTACCTCGCGCTCATGAGCTGTCAGTCTCTGGCGGAAGACCCCAAGTACACGCTGCATTTCTACGCACTGCGGACTGTCGGCGGATTGGCGACGGCGTTCCTGTTTCGGCGCTATTACCCGCCGTGGGGCAAACTGCATCCGGGAAAGTGCGTTGTTTTCGGCGTGGCTGTGGCCTACGGCTGGGTCATGATTCACCGCTTGGTGGCCGGTCAGTATGTGGACGGCGAGTGGATCTCGCAGCGACATCCGTGGTATCTTCAGCCAATGGGGGCGGACGCCGATCCGGAGGACTACTTCAACCCGCAGAGCGTTTATGGCACGGGAATTGGATACTGGCTGTTTCTGTTGGTACGCATTGGCGGCGCATCGACGACGGTTCCGATCGTCGAGGAGTTGTTCTGGCGTGCCTTTCTTCTGCGGGCGCTTATTGACTGGGACGACTTCGATGAGATCCCGCTGGGGACGTTCACCTGGAAGTCGTTTCTCATTTGCTCGGTCTTGTCTGCGGCGGAACACCCGCAGTGGGAAGTCGGCATTCTGTGCTGGTTCGTCTACAACGCTCTGTTCTGTTGGACACGGAGCATTTTGTGTCTCGTCGTGACGCACGGTATTACAAACCTCGTCCTCTACGTCCACGTCGTGCGGAATGAGGATTGGGTATTCTGGTCGTAGGGCAGTTTGCTCTCAATGGCACGCAGACTTGAAACGGTCAGCCTGTGTCTCCTCCTCGGCGTCGTGGGGCTTCGACCTCTCATCTCGGAACGGTATGATTCCGCCGCGCTGGGTTTCACGCGTGCGCTCGCGGTCGTCGAGGACGCATCGCCCGCAGCCACAATCGTCATCGACGGTGTGATTCTGCTCGCATCGCTCGGGTGGCTTGCCGCCCGTGCGATGGGGGATCGCCGGAGGTATCGAACGACCGGCCTTGAGTGGGGCGGGGCGTTGATCGCGATCGCAGCCGCTGCTTCGTGCATGTCGGCTGGGAACAAGCGTCTGGCGGTGAACGGAGCGATAGACTGGATATGCTGTATTCTCCTCGCGGTTGTGCTCGTTCAACTGATGCGCACGCGGCGGCGGGTCCAACTGGCGTTGTGCGTTGTGCTCGCGACCGGTGCCGCTCAGGCGGCGGAGTGCTTCCACCAAGTCTTCTATTCGTTCCCCGAAACGGAGGCGATGTATCAGGAGCAACGGGAAGAAATCTGGTCACGCCAGGGGCTGACCGTGGAGTCGGAGCGGGCGAGACTGTTTGAGGCGAGGCTGAAGTCGCGCGAGGCGTTCGGGAATCTGTCGCATAGCAATATCGCCGGCGCCCATCTTGTCTTGTGTGGCCTTGCCGCCGCCGGATTGGGTTGGTCGCGATGGCGGGAATACAGGTCGTCGGCCGTCGCAACATGGCTGATCGCCGCTGTGATTCTGACGGCGGCGGCGCTGACCCACAGTCGTGCGGCGCTCCTCGCCGGGGCGGTCGTGGGTGTGCTCTGCCTGTTGCGGTTTATCTACGACGATTTCCTTCGACGGCGGCGCGACGCGGTGTTTCGGCTGGCGTGGGGTGCGGTCATTCTCGCGACAGCCGCTGTTGTCGGACACGGTCTTTATCATGGCTCATTGCCGGGGCGATCATTGGATTTCCGTTGGCAATACTGGACGGCGTCCGCGCAGATGGTCGCGGATCATCCGCTCACGGGGGTTGGCAGCGGCAATTTCGGCAGACACTATCTTCAATACAAGCAGGTGGAGAGTCCCGAGGAAGTCAAAAACCCGCACAACTTCCTCGCGTCCACCGCGGCCGAGTGGGGAATACCGGGCGCCATCGGTTTGCTTATGATGCTCTTCGGAACTTCGCGCGTGATCTGCGGTGGTCGCGATTCGACGGAGCAGCCAATTGACACTGAAAGCGATGCCAATCGCGCATGGCTGACGTGGACTGGCATCGCGGTCGCAATCTTGATCTTCGGGTCGCGCGTGTTCCTATTGGGCAGTGACGACCCGAACCACGTCTATTTCGCGACGATGTTCCCGCTGTTGGCCTGGGCCGGCGTTTTCATTGTGTTGATCGTCAAGCCTCTCGGCGATGCTGCGTCGCTGGGGACCGTTCTTGGTTTCGCGCTCCTCGGATTCCTGCTTCAAGACACCGTCAACTTCGCGACGCTTGAACCGGGAACACTGACGACGGCCTTCGCATGTCTCGCCATTGTCGTGTCTGCGAAAAACTTGGACACGTGTCCTGCAAGTGTATCTCCGCAGTGGCCGATTGGCGGTGCGGTCGCGATGGCGGCAGCGTCTTGGCTAGTGCTGGGTACGCCGGTATTGGTGGCATCGGGTTCTCTACGTGACGCGCGCAGCGCTCAGGCCGCTGGCGCTGCCATTGGTTTGTACGAGCACGCAGCGCGCCGTGACGCGCTCGATCCCACGCCTCTCTTGGAAGCGACTCGATTGCTGCGAAACGAATCCCTGGCTGATCGCGACGCGCAGACGTCGATTGACCGTGCCATTGGGTTTATAGATGCCGCCATCGAGCGTGACCCGTTCGATGCGGGGCTCTATCGGGAGAAGGCTTGGTGTCATGCCGAACGCGCGAGAGTTGCCGATCATCCGGACGACTGGTCGATTGCAATCAACGCGGCGCAGCGGGCGATCACGCTTTATCCCACGAGTCCGCCAGCCCATGTTCGGTTGGGCGATATTCTGGCGGCGTGCGGCCTGGAAACGGGCGATGAAGTCCACTTGGCGGACGCGATATCATCGTACGAAAAAGCGCTGTCAATCGACGATGCCCGACCCGCGTGGGAGAAACTCCGACGCATGCGACCCGCCGATCGCGACGCCGTCACGGACAGAATCGCACGCCTCCGCGAGCGCCTGACGCAGAAGACCGCTCCGAATTGAGCATCGGGGGGCGAACCGGACTCACCAGCCATGTCACGTCAAGCTTCGAACGCTTCGGTGCCGATAATACCGTCACATGAACGTCTTGGCGGTCATCCTAGCCCGTGCCGGCAGTAAAGGTCTGCGCGACAAGTGCGTTCGGCCTCTGCTCGGCCGACCGTTGATCGAATACAGCTTCGATCATGTGTTGGACAGTGCGTGTATCAATGAGACTGTCTTGACCACAGACTCGGCGGCGGCCGCTGACCTTGCCGGAGCGCGCGGAATTCGCGTGGTCGATCGTCCGGCAGCTCTTGCCACCGACACCGCGCCCGTGGATGCGGTCGCGCGGCACGCACTGACTCAGGTCGAAAATGACGGCTGCGCCGTCGATGTCGTGCTGCTCGTCTACGGGAACATCCCCGTTCGTGCGCCCGGGATTCTGGATCGGGCGGTAGATCATCTCATCAGCACCGGGGCTGACTCCGTCCGAAGCGTTGCGGCCGTGGGCAAACATCATCCCGATTGGCTGCACGCGCTCGATGGGGATCGCATGATTCAGTTCCGGCCAAACAGCATCCACCGCCGGCAGGATCTCGACTCGCTCTACTACCACGACGGGGCCGCAGTCGTCGTCACGCGGGACTCGCTGATTGCAGCGGCGGAACACCCGGAAGACCACCACGCTTTTTTCGGACGCGACCGCCGGGGACTCGTTCAATCCCCCGAGGACACGGTCGACGTCGACGGTATTATCGACCTCTATGTCGCGGAGGCCATTCTGAGGAGCCGGCGCGACTCAGAATGTCACGGGGTGACACTTCAATGACATCGCGAGTGACAGCAATGTGTCTCGACGGCGGTCCGTACGTGATCGCAGAGGCCGGAGTCAACCACAACGGCGACGAAGCGGCTGCGTTGAGCATGGTGGATGCCGCCGCGTTGGCTGGCGCTGACGCCGTCAAGTTCCAGATGTTCACCACCGGCGAACTTGTGACCGCAGCCGCACCGGCGGCGGAATACCAGACACGTCTCACCGATCATGCGTCTCAACGCAACATGCTCGAATCGCTCGAATTGTCGGACACGAGTTTCGGGCGAATCGCCAATCGCTGCACCGAGCGTGGAGTCGCCTTCATCGCGACGCCGTTCACGGTGCCCGATCTGAATCGTCTCATGACGTTGGGTACGGCTGCGATCAAGATCGCGTCCACCGACATTGTGGACTTAGTGCTGCTCGATGCTGCCTGCGGCGCAAATCGCCCGATCATCCTTTCGACCGGAGCGGCGGACGAAGCCGAGATTGCGGCGGCGGTCGCCCGAGTCGATGCGGGCGGCGCTCGGGATCGACTCGTCTTGCTTCACTGTGTGAGTGCGTATCCCACGCCGATCAGCGATGCCAACCTTGCGGCCATCTGGACTTTGGGGAAGCGATTTTCGACCCGCGTCGGATTCAGCGACCATACTACGTCAACGCTCACGGGTGCGTTTGCCGTGGCGGCCGGCGCACGGGTTCTGGAGAAGCACTTTACGCTGGACGCCTCCGCGGTCGGACCGGACCACGCTGTTTCGCTTGAGCCGGCCGCGCTCGCGGAGTACGTTCGATTGACCCGCTGCGCGTACGATGCGCTCGGAGATGGCCGGCTGGGAGTGCAGCAAATCGAAGCCGAAGTTCGTCGCGTGGCCCGCAAGACCGTCGTAGCGGCGTGCGACATTCCCGTCGACGCGTTGCTCTCACGCGAAAACCTAACGACCAAGCGAGCGGGTGCGGGGCTGGCGCCCGTTCAAATGGAACGGTTGATTGGTTTGCACGCGACGGTTTCCATCGAGGCTGAGACGCCGATTTCTTGGGCGATGGTTCAATGACAGACCGCAGCAGGAAACGGCGGATCGCGGTTGTGACCGGCACGCGCGCCGAATACGGACTGTTGCGGAGCACAATTCGTTCGATCTCGGAGCACCCCACGTTACATTTGCAACTCGTGGTCACGGGCATGCATCTGCTGCGCGGATTCGGTCGCACGGTTCGGCAAGTCGAGGAGGACGGTTGGGAGATTGCAGCCCGCGTTCCCATGCAGCGTGGCGACGACAGCGCCTTGGATCAGGCACGAGGCCTCTCTCGCGGCGTGGCTGGCATTGCGAAGTTTCTCGACAGCGCGGGCAGTGATGTCGTATTGGTCCTCGGCGATCGGATCGAGGCGATGGCCGGTGCGCTCGCAGCGACGACCACGGGGCGATTCCTCGCACACGTCCACGGCGGCGACGTCGCAGCCGGGCAGTTTGATGACGCTCTGCGACACAGTATCACCAAGTTAGCGCACATTCATTTCGCCGCGTCGAGAGACGCCGCTCGGCGGATCATCCGAATGGGCGAAGATGCAAAGCAAGTACACACCGTCGGTGCACCGGGACTGGACGACTTATTCGCCATCATGCACGAAGATCCTCAGAAGGGCCAAACGTCCGACGCGCTAATCGTTCAACACGCTTACGGGCGAGATCCCAAGGTTGAATGCCGTGTGATGATCGCGATTCTGCGTGCCGTCCGCACAAGCGGCCTCAAGGCGACCGTCGTTTACCCCAACAGCGACACTGGCCATTCCGGCGTGATCGAGGCCATCGAAAGGGCCCGCGACCACTATGGATTGAATGTCGTACGGTCCCTGCCCAGAGACGCATACCTACGAAAGCTGATCCACGCTCGTGTGCTTGTGGGCAATTCGTCCAGCGGGATTCTCGAAGCCTCCGCTGCGGGCACGCCAAGTGTGAACGTCGGCTCGCGTCAACTCGGACGCCTTCGTGGGGGTAGGAGCGTGGTGGATGCGCGTGAGACCTACGCGGATATCAGACGCGCGTTGGCACGGGCGTTGAAAACGCGTCCGAGAAAAAGGACTCAGGCGCCCTACGGAGACGGAAACGCCGGGCATTGGATCGCGCGGGTGCTGGCTGGGGCGTCGATGTCCGCGGACCGGTTGAGAAAGCGGAATACCTTCTGAGCGTATTTCGGACAGGCAGTCCTAATCTCGGGCGCCGGGCAAGACGATGGTAAATTCGAGACCTGGGTTCTTGGTCTCTTGATGAAGGTATTGCCTAATAGGGGACGCCATGACGACTGATCTCGCAACGCCGGTAAACCCCATGGTCCTGCAAGCGGTGGCCAAGTGTGGCGACATCTCGACGCTGCCGGAGGTGACCTCGAAGATCATCGAGCTGGTGGACGATCCGAATAGTACGGCGCGCAAGATGCATGAGGTCATCAAAACTGACCCTGCGCTGTCCGCGCGCATGCTCAAGGTCGTGAACTCAGCCTTCTACGGTCTGCCCGGTCAGATCGCGAGCGTGGATCGCGCGATTGTGCTTCTAGGCCTCTCCGCCGTAAAGAACATCGCCATCGCCGCGTCCATTTCGCGGATGTTCAAGGGCCAGGATGTCGGCGGCGGTTTCACCGCGCGGGATCTCTGGCGACACAGCGTGGCCGTGGGCGTCGCGGGCCGGCTGGTCGCAAAGACTACCCAGTTCCCTGGTGCTGCCGACGAGGTTTTCCTCGCAGGGCTTATTCACGATCTGGGTCTACTTGTCGAACGCCAGGCGTTTCGTGAGGGGCTGGCCGAGGTTGTGGAACGGTGCATGTCCGGCGAAGGGACATTCCTGGAGCTCGAGAACGAGATTCTCGGGGCGGACCATCAGGCATTTGGAGCGGCGCTGACCAACAAGTGGAAGTTCCCGCGGGCGCTGCGTGCCGTCGTGGGAATGCACCACGACATCGAACGCCTCGCGCCGGAACTCCGCGACTTCGGTCAGGTCATTCGGTTTGCGGATGTCTGGTGCTGTGAGCGCAAGATCGGGTTCTACCTCACGGCAGGCGACGCGGAGTTGACCGACGAATTGCTCGAGTCCGTAGGCGTAACGCGCGACCAGATGCCGGATCTAAACGAACAACTCGAAGAGGGTGTAGCGAACGCCGAGAAGTCCCTCGTCTCTGGCGGTTGACGTGGGACCACCGGTTTCAAAACCGATGTCACCCTCCTGCCATGAACGACTACCCAGTGCTCGCCAATGCGACGATGTTGGAATAGCGCCGTCGCAGGACTGTGCGCAGTATGGCGTGTTCGGGGCCGCGTAGGAGTGGATCGTCGGCTGCGATGCGTGCAGCGTCTTCGCGCGCCATTTCGAGCAATTCCAAGTCTTCGATGAGATTGGCGGCGCGCAGCTGGGGCAATCCGTGCTGTCGTTTGCCGAGCAACTCGCCTGGCCCGCGCTGGCGCAAATCCTCTTCGGCGATTCGGAATCCGTCATGGTAGCGACTCAGGACGTCCAGGCGGTTGGCTGCCTTTCCGTGCCTGGTGTCTGAGACGAGCAGGCAGTGCGAGTCTCGATCACCCCGGCCGATGCGTCCCCTGAGTTGATGAAGCTGACTCAATCCGAACCGCTCGGCGTTTTGGACGACCATCACAGTTGCATTGGCCACGTCCACGCCGACCTCGATCACTGTTGTGGAGACGAGCACGCTGACATCGCCCGTGCGGAACGCGTTCATTACGCTCCGACGCTCGTCGGTCTGCTGGCGGCCGTGGACCAATCCGATCGCCAGTCCGCGTAACGGGCCGGCGCGGAGTTTTTCGACTTCGTCTGCCGCCGCCTTAAGCGGAAGAGCGTCGGACTCGTCGACCAGCGGATAGACGATGTAGGCCTGTTCGCCGCCCGCGACCCTTTCACGTAGAAACCGCCACGCATCGGTCAGGCGGTCGCTACGCACGATCCGCGTTGTGACCGGACGCCGACCGGCCGGTGCATCGCGGATGGTCGTGATGTCGAGGTCTCCGAAAAACGTCATCGCCAACGTACGGGGGATGGGCGTGGCCGTCAT
>JAJDDU010000522.1 GCA_029260155.1 Phycisphaerae bacterium
TGCTCGTTGAAGGCGAATCCGAGCATCGACGAATTCTTCATCGACGTGGAAGCCGGAGACGGGGGTCAATTGTGCGCGGAGATGACTCCACCGGCTGGCTGGGATGTCGAGCTGTGCGACGGCGTTGATGAGAACGGGCACGCGTTGTACAGGTTCTTCGGAGGACCACCGATCCCGCCGGGCGGAGAGGCTGTCGGGCGATTCGAGGTCGACACCCAGGGGACTGCGGAAACGACCAACCCGGTCACGGGCATCACGGTCCCGCCGTTGTCGGTCGTCTTGCACGCGGCACAGGGGCAAGAGCAAGCGCAATGCAACTTCAACTTCGGTCCGAGCGAGAGCGGTGACTGGGGCATCCGCAGAATCGTGCCCGTGTATCTTTGCGTCCCTTCGACTGTCGCATGGGCCAAGGTCGTGATTACGTTGACGCTGCTCGCGGCTGGGAGCGTCGTCATTTGTCGATCCCACCGATCGAGAACTGGCACGATACGGTGACGGGCGTAGAATCCGGGGCGTTCGTGATCGTTTGACTACGCCCGTTTTTCGGAGCCGTTGCCCCTTGTCGAAGTCCCGCAGATCGAAAAGAGAAAGCAGACAGTCAGAAACCGAACGTCGAAAGCCGGGTGAGGCAGCTTTCGTCTATCGCCGTTGGTCGCTCGTGGCCGTGACGTGTGTTGTGATCGCGCTGGTCGGATGGCGCACAATCCTCGCGCCGCGCGCACGCAAAGACGCGGACGGATACAATGTCGTGCTCATCACGCTGGACACGCTTCGGGCGGATCGCCTCGGATGCTACGGTTACGATCGCGCTGCGACACCGGTCATCGACCGATTGGCGTCGGAAGGGACCCGCTTTGCGCAGGTCGCAACGTCGGTGCCGATGACGCTGCCGGCACACGCGACAATCATGACCGGCCTGTACCCACCGCGACACGGCGTGCGCGACAACGGGACATTTCGGCTGACGGACGATCACGAAACGCTCGCCGAGGTCATGCAGCGAAACGGCTACGCGACGGCTGCGTTCATCGCGGCGTTTGTTCTCGACGAACGCTACGGACTCAGTCAGGGTATCGATCACTATGACGACAACCTGACACTGCGATATCGCCTGCCCACGCCGCAAGCGCCGCAGAATCCAGACCGGCCCGCAAACGTCGTAGTCGATTCCACCCTCGCGTGGCTTCAATCGCGCGGCAACGACGACCGGCCATTCTTCGCATGGGTCCATCTGTTCGATGCGCATCAGCCCTACGCCGCACCCGAGCCGTTCAGGAGTCGCTACGCAGCACAGCCCTACGACGGTGAGATCGCGTTCGTGGATGCGCAGATCGGCCGACTGATTGAGGGGCTCGCGTCCCTCGGTTGCTCCGAGAACACGCTCGTGGTGTTCGTCGGCGATCACGGCGAGGGGTTGGGCGATCACGGCGAGGATACCCACCGTCAACTAATCTACGAGAGCACTATTCGCGTCCCTCTGATTCTGCACTGTCCCGGAGTCGTGCAGGCCGGTGCAGTCGTCGACCGGACGGTGGCAGCGACGGTCGATGTCTTGCCCACGATTCTCGATCTGACCGGGCTGGACATCCCGCAGAACATCGATGGTCAAAGCCTTGTCTCCAACGCTCCGGATTCGAATCGCGTCGTTTACATGGAAACCCTCTCAACACAACTCAACGACGGTTGGGCACCGCTGTTCGGCGTTCGTGATATCGAGGGCAAATACATCGACGCCCCGACGGCGGAGTTTTATGACCTCACCACCGATCCGAACGAACAGACCAATCTCCTCGCGACGAGACGAGACGACGTTTCCCGGCTCGCCGATGCGCTCAAGGCCTTGAGAGTGACATTCCCTGACACTGCGGTGGCCTCCGCCGTCACGCCCACCGAAGAAGAGCTGAAGCGATTGGCTGCGTTGGGGTACGTCGTGGGTCCTGGGGCATCTGACGGCCCGCGATCGCAACTGGATCCCAAAATCATGATCCAGAGCGTCGCGGAGCGCATCCGCGGCATCCACCTCATGCAGCAAGGCAAGCCGCGCGAGGCGATAATCATCTTCGAAAAACTCATCGAGCAGTCTGCGGGCGGCTCCTCTGAGATGTGGTCTTCGTTGAGCGGCGCTCAGATGATGATCGGCGATACAGCTGATGCGATCCGATCCGGTCGCCGGTCGGTCGAGTTGGCCCCCAAGAAACCTGAGCGGTGGTGTGCGCTGGCCAATCAGTATCTCCGCATCGGCAACGATCACGAAGCCGATGTCTGTCTCGGCGAGGCTGAGCGACTCGATCCCGCACACGGAGATTCTTCTCTGATCCGCGCACGCGCCGCGATGGCGAACGAGCACTACGCGGATGCGCAGGCCCACTGTCGTCGCGCCATCGATCTTGATCCTGTCCGCTGCGCAGCCGACGGGAACGCGCTTCTAGGGCTGATCCACAATCGTCGCAGTCAGCCCGATGATGCAGCCAGATCGTTCGAGGCCGCGTTGAAGCACGACCCGCGGAACGGAACCGGTTTGCTGGGGCTCGCCGAGATTCTCGCGCTTCGTGGACAACGGCAGCGGGCAATCGAACTGTGTCAGCTACTGATTGAAGGCCAGCCCGAGTTCCTTCCCGGTGGGCGACTCATGGGGCAGTTGTACTTCGAGACTGGTCAGCCCGACATCGCCATCAACATCCTACGTACGGTCCTTCAGCGGAGCCCATCGGATCGGGAGGCTCATCTGCAACTTGCCCGAGTGCTGGCATCTACCAACCTCGTGGACGCATCTGCACACCATCTTGAGCGTGCCTCCGCGTTGGGCGAGATCGATTTCAACGCACTCCGCTCAGATCCAGCGTTCGGCCCCGTGTTGGACCACCCGCGCGTCGTAGCCCTGGAAAACACACAGTCACTCAAGTAGTCACGAGCCACCGTGCGCACCCAAACTTGACGCGACGAGCAGTCCGACGATAGTAGTCGCTGACGAGCCAATCCGAATAAAACCGAACGCCGCGCCTGAACGCCATATCCGACCCATCGCGCGGTAATCCGGGATGTCTGTGCATGGTCCTCTACTTCTTCGCTTTCGCCTCCGGCGGTGCTGCGTTTATCTACGGAATCACGTTCGCCAAGATGTTGGCACAGACTTTCGGCAGTTCGACACCGGCAGCGAGCGCTGTCACCGGAACGTAGCTTGGCGTTGTGTCAGTTCGCGATCGCAGGGTTAGCGCTCTGGGCGCTCGCGTGCATGACAACGATCCTATCGCAGCCGGACTTGTACGATGCGATCAGCCTGTTCTCGCGGAAAGTCCGCGCGCAGCCTCTTTGGTGGCGACTGCTCGCGGACGTCGGCATCGCGGCGGTTACCATGCTGCCCGCGACGCTCTTCATGGGTTTGGCGTTTCCGCTTGCCGGCAGGATGTTCCTCGGCGACGTACGCAAACTCGGTGCGCGCGTCGGTGCCGCCTACCTAATAGCCAACCTCGGGAGCATTTGCGGCGCGGTGCTCGGTGCCGTTTGGCTTCTGCCTTTGTTCGGAACCGTCGGAGGGACCAAGGCCGTGATCGCGGTCAATCTCTCGCTCGGCGCCTTTCTGATGTTCTTCGTGCGCGCAACCTCCAAATCCGACTCGAAAGCTAAGACCCCGGCGTTTTTTGCCATCATCGTTCGACTCACGCCCATCCTCCTCGTCGCCGCGCTTTTCGCATTGCCGTCGTCGCTTCGCCTTCACGGCACGATTTCCGAGGGGAAAGTCGTGTTTGCCCGCGACGGCGATCAGGCCACAGTCCATGTGATTCAATCCGCAAACGAACCGTCAAGAATCGAGATGTTGATCGACGGCTGCAAGATCGGCGCGGGCGACGGGTATCGACGCACTTGGATGTATCGCAAGCAGGTGCTCCTCGCGCATTTGCCGATGATCCTCGACGCGCGGATCCGGAATACGCTGAACGTTGGCCTCGGTTCTGCCACGACGCTGAGTGCGCTCGCATCTCACTCGGAGCTCGAAACGCTGGATTGCGTCGAGATCAACCGCGCCGTCGTGGACGCAAGTCGTCTCTTTCGAGAATCATCAGCGCTCAGCGATCCCAGGGTCCGCCTCGTCGTCGAAGACGCCGTTCACTTTCTCTTGCGGCAAGAGAAGCGATACGATCTCATCGTTTCCGACGGCAAACAGGACCCGTTCTTCTCCGGCAACGCCGTGCTTCTGTGCAAAGAGTACTACGAATTCGCCCTCAATCGCCTCACCGACGACGGACTCTTCGTGCAGTGGATTCCGCTGGCCATGTACAGCGGCGATTTTCGTACGAATCTCAGGACGCTTTGCGACGTGTTCGAAAATGTCGAGTTGTTCTACTTCCCGTCAAAGTCGCTCTTCATGGTCGCCTCACCCAGACCGGTCTTCGGTCGTCGTGAAACGGACGGTGCAGGGGCTGTCGCCCCCAACGTGTATGAAGAATTGGCGCCCTACGGCATCGACGGTCGGGAGGCGCTCCTGTCTCGATGGACTGCGGGTCGCGAGCAACTGCAACAGGTGCTCGGGGCAGGCCCGATCAGCACGTGGGACCACCTGATCCTCGACTACGCCCCGTTCCAAGCTCGACCATCTTCGCATGTTGCTCGACGCGGAGGCAATCCCGCATGCGTCAACAAGAGGGAGTCACCCGGACTTGGGGAGTTCGCCCTTCGCGCGATCGTCCAAGCTGCTGCGACGTGCTCACGTGGAGTATTTTGCCGGCAGAATGAAGCACGCCGTCGCAAATGCGGATCAGGCGGCGCGACGCAACCCCGATGACCGCGCCGCGCAGGCGGTTCTCCGGTTGTTTCTCAAGGAAGCGATGCAGCCCGACACACCGTGAGTTGGCGGCGATTCCTAAGTGGCCGACGCGCGCCGGTGGGTTGACCGGACAATTCAGAGCCGATAAGGAAAAGCGGTCACATGGAGGATCCGTCGGAGTGCAAACGCGTTGCCCGTCCAACGGCGATGGACTCCACGAAGTGTCAGGAGTGCCGTCAATGCGAAACGCAACAGTCGTGGGTTACGGTGTCGGAGTGTTGGTCGCGACGATCGCGCTCGCCGGCTGCTCGACCGGTCCGCCGGCGCACATTCGCTACGTGGGTTCCTCCACGGTTGCTGTTTTTCTTCGCGACGCCGAGCCCGTCTACAAGGCTGCGACTTTTCACATCGAGACGCAACCCGAAAGCGAGGGCGGCGAGCGCGCGATTCTGGAAGGCTCGACGGATTTCGCCGGTATCGCCAAACAGCCCGGCGCCGAGACACTTCGCGCCGGAATCGAAGCCACGCTGATCGGGCGCGATGCCATCGCGGTCATTGTCAACACAGCCATTCCGACCGAGGGGCTTTCTCGCGACGACCTGAGATCCGTTTTCACCGGAGCAAGCCGCAACTGGAGCGAGTTAGGTGGTCCCGATCTGCCCATCGAACCGTTCATCGTCGGCCCCGATTCAGCCACGCGAAAGGTCTTCCGCAAAACGGTTCTCGGCCAGGAGGACTACGCCAACTGTCACGAAATCGAGCCCGATTCCGCGATCATCGACGCCGTCGCACGAGAACCCGGCGGAATAGGCCAGATCAGCTTCTCTTTCCTTGCGCGTGATG
>JAJDDU010000523.1 GCA_029260155.1 Phycisphaerae bacterium
CCTTGAAAACACGCGAAAGCAACGGGGCAGGTCGTGACTACACAGCCTCCGGCGCGCCAACACCCCACGCACACCTCACAAGATGCGATTCGAACCGCAAAGAAATCCAAATACGGTCAGAACTGTTCAACTTGGGCTAGCCTTCAGGCCATCGCCGGGCAGTACGCCGCGAATCCCGACGTCGTGTACGTCGAGCCGAACTACATCTACCACACCAACGCGTTTCCGAACGATCCCAGCTTTGGTTCGCTTTACGGTATGCACAACACCGGCCAGACCGGCGGGACCGTTGATGCCGACATTGACGCGCCCGAAGCGTGGGACATTGCCACCGGAAGTCAGTCTATCATCGTCGGCGTCATTGACACCGGCGTCGACTACAATCATCCCGAGTTGGCCAGCAACATGTGGACCAACGACGCCGAGTTGAATGGCGTCCTCGGTGTCGATGACGACGCCAACGGCATTGTCGACGATATCTTCGGCGCACGGTGGACCAACGGCACGGGAGCGCCCACCAGCGGAAACCCGTTCGACGATCATTACCACGGCACGCACGTGTCCGGCACGATTGGAGCTGCCGGGAACAACGCGCTCGGCGTCGTCGGGGTGAACTGGAACGTTCGCATCATGGGCTTGAAGTTCCTGAATAGTGCGGGAAGTGGCCAGTTGGCTGACGCAGTGTCCGCAGTTGAGTACGCCACGGCCATGGGTGCCCACATGACAAGTAATTCATGGGGTGGCGGCGGCTTTAGCCAGACCCTCAAGAACGCGATCGACGCGGCGGGCGCCGCCGACCAGTTGTTCATCGCGGCGGCGGGCAACAACGGGCGGAATGCGGATGTCTTCCCGATGTACGCAGCAGCGTACACCTCGACGAATATCGTCTCCGTGGCTGCCACCGACCACAACGATCTGCGTGCGTCGTTCAGCAATTACGGTCTTACGAGCGTAGACTTTGGCGCTCCCGGCGTGAACGTGCTCAGCACGTCGCCCGGCGGTCTGTACAGAACGCTAAGCGGAACGTCGATGGCGTGCCCGCATGCCGCAGGCGTGGTTGCGTTGGTACTCTCGCAGAACCCCGCGACGACGGCGATTGACTTGAAGCAGATTCTCATGGACAGCGTGGATCCGGTCGCGTCGATGTCCGGCATTACCGTGACCGGCGGGCGACTGAATGCCGCCGCCGCAGTGTTGCTGGCTGATCCGGCACCTTGGCTGAGTCTTGCGCCGGTGACGGGAGTGATTTCGTCCGGGCAGTCCGTAGTCATAAATGTCACGGCCGACACGACGGGCCTGTCGTCCGGTTTCGCCGATTCCGTCGTGATTCGCATCACGAGCGGCGATCCCGACAGTCCCCTCGATGTTCCCGTCAATTTGAACGTGCAATGCACGCTCGATTCCGACTGCGACGACGGCGTGTACTGCAACGGCGCGGAATTCTGCGATGCCGCGAGTTCGTGTCAGCCCGGGGCGCCGATCGATTGTGATGATGGCATGGCCTGCACGATCGACACGTGCAATGAGGCCTTGACTTCGTGCGACAACGTGGCGACCGATCCTCTGCCGGCACCCATCACGCCCGATCCCGCTGACACGGTGATCGAGGTCGTCTTAGACCCGACGCTGATGTGGGACGGCGGTCCGCCGGCGCATCCTCTTTGCCCGCAAACTTACGATGTATTCTTCGACACGGTCAATCCGCCGGTTACTCAGGTCGCAGCCGGACTGGTGGACCCCATGTTCACGACCGCGTTGCTTACGGACGCCACGACGTACTACTGGCAGGTCGTGACGACTGACTGCTGCACGCAGTCGGCGGGGGGCGTCTGGAGCTTCACCACGGCGGGAGTGCCGGTGCTTTCGGCCAACCCGGTTGCGGTGGACTTCGCGCTGCCAATCAACGGAATCGGGACGGTCCCGGTCGCGCTGACCAACAGCGGAAACGCCCCGACGACGTGGTCGGCGACGAAGAACCTCGCGGGGACGGCTGCTCAGGGTCCGCCCACCACGCCGAATTCGATCGGTGCGGGGCTGAATCAGGCGATCGCGCCGAACTGGGACGTGCCTCACGATCCGAAGACGCTGCTCGTCGGCTTCAAGGCCGATGCGCGGACCGGGATGGCGATTTCAGGAATGCGACGGAATGCGGTGCACACCGCGTGCAAGACGACGAAAGTTCGTTCATGCAGGACTATTCCGGTGGATGTCGTGCAAGTCGCGGATGGCGCCAACCTCAAGGCGGTCGCCACCCAGTACGCCGGGAACCCCAACGTCGCGTTCGTCGAGCCGAACTACACCTATAACGCGAGTGTTTTTCCGAACGACCCCAGCTTCGGTTCGCTGTACGGAATGCACAACACCGGACAGACCGGTGGGACCATCGATGCGGACATTGACGCACCGGAAGCGTGGGACATCGCGACCGGCAGCGCGACCATCATCGTCGGCGTCATTGATACCGGCGTCGATTACAACCATCCCGAGTTGGCCGGCAATATGTGGACCAACGATGCTGAGTTGAACGGAGTCGCCGGTATCGACGACGACGCCAACGGAATCGTGGACGACATCTACGGCGCGCGTTGGACAAATGGCACTGGAGCGCCAACGAGCGGGAATCCGTTCGACGATCATTACCACGGCACGCACGTGTCCGGAACGATCGGAGCGGCGGGGAACAACGCGCTCGGAGTCGTTGGGGTGAACTGGAACGTTCGCATCATGGGATTGAAGTTCCTTAACTCCGCCGGAAGCGGCCAGTTGGCTGACGCAGTGTCCGCAGTTGAGTACGCCACGGCAATGGGCGCTCATTTGACGACCAACTCGTGGGGCGGCGGCGGCTTCAGTCAGACGCTCAAGAACGCGATCGACGCGGCGGGCGCTGCCGACCAATTGTTCATCGCGGCGGCGGGCAACAACGGGCGGAATGCGGATATCTTCCCGATGTACCCGGCAGCGTACACCTCGACGAACATCGTTTCCGTGGCAGCCACCGACCACAACGACCTGCGCGCGTCGTTCAGCAATTACGGTCTTACGAGCGTAGACTTTGGCGCTCCCGGCGTGAACGTGCTCAGCACGTCGCCCGGCGGTTTGTACAGAACGCTGAGCGGAACGTCGATGGCGTGCCCGCATGCCGCCGGTGTGGCTGCGCTGGTGCTTTCGCAGAACCCGTCAACGACGGCACTTGATTTGAAGCAGATTCTCATGGACAGCGTGGATCCGGTCGCGTCGATGTCCGGCATTACCGTGACCGGCGGGCGACTGAACGCGGCATCGGCCATTGCGCTCGCTGATCCGGCCACATGGCTGAGCTTCACGCCGGACACGGGCGTGATCATGCCCGGTCAGACAGTGATCGTGAACGTGACCGGCGACGCGACGGGCCTCGCCGCGGGATTCTCCGGATCCGTCTTGATGAGTGTCGCGAGCGGCGATCCCCTTAGCCCGCTGGACGTACCGGTCAGTTTGGGCGTCGGATTGTGCACGTCTGATTTGGAATGCGACGATGGTGTCTTCTGCAACGGGGCGGAGACCTGCGGTGTGACCGGGACGTGTCAACTCGCGACGCCGCTTACTTGCGATGACGGAGTCGTGTGTACCGCCGATCAATGCGACGAGCTTACGGCCACCTGCGAGCATGCTCCGGACAACGCAGCCTGCGACAACGGGTTGGTCTGCGATGGTGTTGAAACGTGCGACGCGCTGCTCGATTGCCAAGCGGGCACGCCGATCGATTGCAGCGACGGCGTCACTTGCACAACGGACGTCTGCAACCCGATCAACGGCTCGTGCAGCCACGTGCCAAGCAACGCGCTGTGCGACAACGGGATGTTCTGCGACGGTTTCGAGACGTGCGACACACTGTTCGATTGCCAGCCGGGAACGCCTGAAAACTGCGACGACGGAATTCCTTGCACTGTCGATTTGTGCGACGCGGTTACCGACTCCTGCGTAAGCGTGCCCGATGACGCATTGTGTGACGACGGCGTGTTCTGCAACGGTACCGAGTTCTGCGATGCTGGGGCGAGCTGCATGGCAGGCGTCGATCCGTGTCCGGGTCAGCTCTGCGATGAGGTTGGCGACAGTTGCGTTGGTTGCATTTCCGACCTGGACTGTGACGACGGTGTGTTTTGCAACGGTGCTGAGACCTGCGACGCGTTCGGCGTCTGCCAGCCCGCGACACCCGTCAGTTGCGACGACGGCGTCGCCTGCACGTTCGACATTTGCAACGAGGCGACCGCCGCCTGCATCAACTTCCCGTCCGATGCGGCCTGCGACAATGGCCTGTTCTGCGACGGCGCCGAGACCTGCGACCCGCTGCTTGATTGCCAGCCGGGCACGCCGGTCGATTGCGAAGACGGTGTCGCCTGCACGGACGACTCGTGTGACGAAGTCTTCAATATATGCAGAAACACGCCGGACAACGTCGCTTGCGACAACGGCCTGTTCTGCGACGGCGTCGAGTTCTGCCACTTCTCGTTGGGTTGTTTGGCGAGCACCCCGGTCAATTGCAACGACGGCGTGGGATGCACGGTCGACGCGTGCGATGAAGCCACCGCCTCGTGCGACCATGTTCCCAGCGACGCGGCCTGCGACGACGGGCTGTTCTGCGACGGCGTCGAAACCTGCAACGCGCTACTGGGTTGTCAAGCGGGTGACCCGGTCAACTGTGGCGACGGCGTGGGTTGCACAATCGACTCGTGCGACGAGCTCACCGCATCGTGCGTGAGCCTGCCAAGCGATGCCGTTTGCGACAACGGGTTGTTCTGTGACGGCACGGAATTCTGCGACGTGGTGCTGGATTGTCAGGCAGGTACGCCGGTCGACTGCGATGACGCCGTCGCCTGTACGGTCGACTCTTGCGACAACGCAACCGGCGCCTGTGACAACCTGCCCAGCGATGCGGCGTGTGACAACGGCCTGTTTTGCGACGGGACCGAAACCTGTGACGCCGTTTTCGGATGTCAACTCGGTACGGTGCCTGACTGTAGCGGACTCACCGATCAGTGCACCGACGGCGTCTGCGACGATGTGGCCGGCTCTTGCGTCGCGTTGCCGCTGCTCGATGGAACGGCGTGCAGCAACGGCGACGGTTGCGCGGGCGACACCTGCCAGGCCGGAGCGTGCGTCCCGTTCAACTGCGGACCGCCCCCGCCGGGTGCTCCGACCGGACTGAGCGGAGACTTCGAGGACAAGGCCGCGATTTCGTGGGACGAAAACCCGGAACCGGACGTGGTCGGATACAATATCTACCGCTCCTCGGTTTCCGGCGGACCGTATGCGCAGATCGTTACGCTGCTACCGAGCAACGAGTACGAGGACTTCCCGCCGGCCGGGACCAACTGCTATGTCGTGACCGCGGAGAACAGTGGCGGCAGCGAGTCCGCCAACTCCATCGAAGTCTGCGGTGTCATCGTGTTTGAAGGCGGCTAGGATTTCGCGAGGGTGTCCTGTGCCTCATGACAGATGATCCCTTGGATCATCAAAACCTGGGTGGCCCATCGCTTTGGGGGTGGGGGATACGAACGCTGACCAAGTTCGTACTCCCCGCCGCTGAAGCGGTGGGCCACCCGATTGTTGATCGCCGCGCCCATCTGCGACCGCTGAGCACCGCCCGCCCGGAAAACACGGCCGTTTTTTCGCATGCACGCCATATTGCGTCCACATCTGAGGTTCTTGGTCCCGCTCTTCGCTTTGGCGACCGCGTCATGGTATAATGTGGTGCCCAAACGGGTCGCGAGTGCGCGGTGTTTTGGGGGCGATTACGGACGGTATCGATGGGGCGATAATGCACGCCGCGTCGGTTGCGGGCGACACGAATGTCACACACGCTTTCACAAGTTTTTGGGCAACACATGCGGCTGGAGCAACGGCTCACGCCGCAGCTCATTCAGTCCATGGACATTCTGCAGCTCTCGACCCAAGCGCTTGAGACGCGCCTCGCCGAAGAGTTGGAAAAAAACGTTACCCTCGAAATCGCCGACCCAACGCCTGTCGTCGATCCGCTTGCCCAGTCATCGCCGCCCGACGGGAAGCCCGCCACGCAGGACAGCGAGAGTTTTGGCCGGCTGGATCGATTCTCTCGCGACAATGGGCTGGACATTGAAGATCGAACCGGCATGCGCCATTCGGCTCGGCAGAGCGGCGACGGCGAGCGCGACGCCAAGATGGACGCGATGGCCAACACCGCCAGCCGCGCCGAAGGGATCGACGAATTCCTGCTGCGCCAGTGGAATCTACTGGACCTCGATGAAGAGGCACGCCGTGCTGGCGAGTCGATCATCTACCACCTCGACGACGATGGCTACCTCAAGGTGCCGCTTGAGAAGATCGCTGAAGACACGAGTCCGCCGGTACGCGCTGAAATCGTGGAACGAGCGCTTGAGGTCATTCATAAGCTTGATCCGATTGGCATCGCCGCGCGTGACTACACGGAGTGCCTTCTGCTCCAGCTCGATGCGCTTCCCGGCGACAACGCCATCGAGCGGTCGCTGATCACAGACCATCTCCCCGAGGTGGTGCGAAATCGCTATCCTGCCATCGCCAAGGCGACAGGGTATTCGGTGGGTGAGATCACAGCGGCTGTCGACGTGATTACGCGAGAGCTCGTCCTGCACCCCGCTGGGCTGGTGGTCGAGAAGCGCGTCCCGCGCATCTACCCCGACGTGACGGTTGAGGACGATGAACGCGGCAAAGGGCTGTCCATTCGCATGGCCCGGGGAAACCTGCCGGAATTGCGCATCAAGCCCGAATACGTCGAGATGATGAAATCCAAGGCCAACGGCAAGGAGGTGCGTGACTTCGTCCGCAAGCAGGTCGAAAACGGCAACGCCCTGATCGAAGCCGTCAGGTTCCGCCGAAGCCGCCTGATGGACGTTGCCCAGGCCGTTGTGGTCCATCAGCATGAGTTCTTCGAAATCGGACCGCCTGGGCTCAAGGTTCTGCGTATGAGCGAGCTGGCGGAGGAACTGAGCTGCGACCCCTCGACGATCAGCCGCACTGTTGCCGATAAGTACATGCAGACCGCACACGGAGTATTCGCCCTACGCTACTTCTTCACTGGCGGGACCGATACCGGAAACGGCACCGGCACCAGTTGGGACAGCATCAAGACCAAAGTCACCGAAATCGTCAAGAACGAAGATCCGGCCA
>JAJDDU010000524.1 GCA_029260155.1 Phycisphaerae bacterium
ACCCCCTGTCGTGCTCGACGATGCCGGCATCATCGGGCATTTCGCCAAGGTCGCCCACGCCCCGGATCGCCTGAGCGATCTGCTGGAAGACGACCCCGAAGTCGCCCATTTCGTCGAAGGTTTGGCTGGCGTCGGCCTCGACGCCGACGACGTTCTCCTCGAATTCGTGGCGAGGTATCTACGCTCGGATTTGCAAGTGACCGACGTGCTCAAGGATGTCGAAGAAGATACCGTTCGCACCCAGCACGAGACACGCATCGAGTACCTCACCGATCCCGCCAACGTCGGCCCGCGCGACCGACTGCTAAACTGCCTCAGAAAACGCGTCCTGCGCGACCGCTACAACATGGATCCCGACTGGATGCTCCACCTGATGGAACAATTCGGGCCCCTCGATTGGCGCGTCCCGTACACTCACTCGCTCTACTGGTCCACGCGCGGCGACATGATCACCAAAGGACAACTCGACCTCGACGAAAACGACTCGATGAACACGGTCCGCTACATCTTCTTCGGGCTGAAGCTGACCATCGCACGCGGCAAGCTTGTCTTGGAACCCAACTTCGATGATCCCAAACAGTCCTTTATCGAGCTGTTGCCCGATACGCGGTTCATCAAACATCTGCACGAAACCTATCTCCGCCTTGGCAAGGAGCAGTTCGGTGATTTCCCCGACTTCGTCGAAGGAACGTCAGGCCCCAACTACAAAACCGGGCACGTCGGCGACCTCGAGGCAGGCATTCGCCAGCTCTATACCGAGGGAGGTCCCAAGAACCAAGCCCTCGCTCGAGAATACTATGCCTACCTGAGAGAATACAACTTCGACGCACAGACCGGCGAGGTCCAGATGCAGTACCGCGTCCCGCTCGACGAGTTTGTGTTCAAGGAATTCAAGAACGAACTCAGCAGCTACAAACGCGCCAACGCCATCATCGGCGCGTGGATCCACCGCTCGCTCAAACATCTCAGCCTCGGCGAGGTCGACCAGAGTGCCGCCGCCCTCGAACGCGCCAAGCAGGGATGGGAGTTCTACATGCAAGACAAGCAGATCGAGCCCGGTCAGACCGGCCGCCGACACCTCGCCGTCTTCAAGAACATGCGTAACAACTCGGTCGTGCAATTCGTGCAGAAGCCCGACATCCACATCATGCACAAGGCCCGCCTATGGCGAGCGCTCGACAAGCTCGCACGACAGGCGACTTTCGACCAACTCGCCCCCTACTTCGAGCAGTTGTGCGAAACCAACAAGCCGCCCCTCGATGCCGCCAAGGCGTTTCCGGAACCACCCGGCATGGAGGAATTCCGAAAGACCGTTCCCAGTGAACGGAAACCAAAGGACAAAATCGATCACGGCGAGCGCGCTTGATTCCCAGAAGTACGCCCGAGGACGGCTGCCTCAGCGACTCGTCGACTTGACCAGTTTGATAATGCGATCGTAGAGAAAGTCGGCGAACACACTCTCATCGAGACGCCGCGTACGTAGCGTCGGACCCCCAACCACGATGCCGCCGGAATCGCCCGAAAACCGCGTCTCATTGAACGCGATAGCGTTCCCCGTCACCGTTCCGTCCATGCGCAGACGCTGGTCCTTGAATTCGATCTCGATAAGCAACCCCCGCCCGCCCCCCACGAAGTCCGAAGCGTCCATGCGCAGGCTGACGCCCTTGTCTGCATATCGCTGCGCAACAGACGCAACCAAGGGTATCATCGTCTCGGAAAACACCTCTCGGAAGTGATCAAGAGGCGATTGCTGCCGACCCGGTACGTTGCCCCCAACGTCAGTCTCAGCCTGGTCTTCCGGCTGGGACAGCAGTGCATCAAGGGTTTCCTCGAATGCGCTCCGCGACTCCGATGACCGCTTCGGCCGAGATCGCATCTCGCGCAGCGATTCAAGACTCCGTGGACTGTTCAAACCGCTTCTCCATCTGGCGACACGTCTCCATGTGCCAGTGTTCTGCTACACCGCCGATTGATCGGGCGTGTCGTTGTCCGAACAACCAACCACTCATCAAAATCGTCGGTCGCCACGCCAGGCCGCTTTAGGGCGCCGTCTCGCCACCGTCCCGCGCGCCCACCACTATCGGACGAACCCGGCTCGCACGCCGTTCCAATCGCTGATTGACACTGCCACCAGAACAATCTACAATTTCGAGTAGGTCGAGGCTAGAAAAGCAGAGGCGGCGAGAGATGGCGGCATGCCACGCAACAAGGCCGCGTGCCCTCACTGCCCCGCAGACACCGCAATTCGAGATCGATCCGCCGCGGAGAGGCGGGGAGAAAGGTACAATAGTGCCGTCGATGTACGTTCTCCAGGGGCCCGATAAGGGTGCGACCTTCCATACGGCCGCCAACCATACCACGCTCGGTCGGCGGTCCCAGGAAGTCGCCCTGACCGACCGCTCCGTCTCACGCTGCCACGCCGAGATTCGCCACGAGAACGGGTACTGGATTATCGAGGACGCGCAGAGTTCCAACGGAACCTACGTCAATGGCACACGTGTTTACGAACCTACTCGACTGAAGTTCGGCGACCAGATAAGGCTCGGCAGCAGTCTGATGATGTTCAAGGACGATGATTCCTGCAATCCACTTGGGCGGCTCCCACGAACCAAGGATGTGATCGAGCTGGAGGCCGAGGACCGTATCCTCGATTCTGCCATTCTCGCCAGTGCCGGCGATCAGAGCCTCATCCTTGCGTCACCCGAAGCCCGCGACGCAGTCCACGCATGGAACGTGATGTACCAATTGGCCGAGACCATCGGCACCTTCACCTCCGCTCGCGAATTCCTCGACCGCATGACCGACATCATCTTCGACCACTTGCACGTGGATCGCCTGTTCGCACTCATGCGCGAACCCGGTACGCGCGACCTCGTACCATACGTCATCCGCACGCGCACGCCACTCGATGATCCGCAAGGCAAGATCGTCACCAGCCGCCGAATCATCAATCACGTCCTCGACACCCAGGAAGGTGTCCTCTGTGCCAACGCTCGTACCGACGCCCGATTCGGCGGTGATCAAAAAGACGCAAGCACTTACAACATGGGTCCGCGCAGCGTGATCTGCGTGCCGATCCTCACACGCGACGAAGTCTCCGGCGTGATTCACTTCGACTGCGCCATGGCCGATCACGCCTACACCCAGCAACAGTTACTGCTGGCCACCGCCATTGGAAAAATGGCCGGAATGGCCATCGAAAATGCCCACCTGATCGAATCGCGTGTCCGGCACGAACGCCTCGCCGCGATGGGCGAGACTGTCGCCCATCTGTCCCACAGTATTCGCAACATTCTCCAGGGAATGCGCAGCGGCGCCGACGTCATCGACATGTCCCTCGACAGCAACGCCCTCGAAAGCGTCCGCGCAGGCTGGGGGATCGTGCAGGGCAGCCTCGACCGTACCTACCAGCTGGCCACCAACATGCTCACCTTCAGCAAGGACCGCCAACCGCGCGTCGAGATGGCCCAGCTCAACAGCTTGATTTCGGAAGTGGTACAGCTGCGGCAGCGCCACCTGGACGCCCGCGGCACAACACTCGAAACCCAATTCGGCGATCTGCCCCCCGTGCCGCTCGACATTGACGGCATCCACCAAGTCGTTGGCAACATTGTCATCAATGCCATCGACGCATGCCCAAAAGGCAGCGGGCGCGTTCGTGTTCGCACCGAGCATGAACCGCACAACAACCGCGTCGTCATCGTGGTCTCGGACAACGGACCGGGAATCCCTGATGAATTCCTCGAACGCCTCTTCGACCCGTTTCATTCCACGAAAGGCCATGGAGGCACGGGGCTAGGCCTCGCTGCCGCCAAGAAGATCGTTGATGAACTTAACGGGGAGATCAAGGTGGACAGTTGCGACGCGGGGACGACGTTCTCCGTCTTCCTCAACACAACCCATCCCGATCTTGCCGATGCCGACGACACCCACGGTCCCGCACAGTAGCCCGTCAAACGGCGACCCAAAGGGGAGCGTTGCGATCTACCCCCCAAGGCCGAGGCGTTTCATGACCATCTGCAAATCCGCCCATGCCTTGCTCTTCTCCTCAGGTGAACGCAGCAGGTACGCGGGATGGTACGTCGGCATCAGAGGCGTCGCATTACCCCGCGTCGACGAGCCGGACACAAAGAAGTCATGAAACTTGCCACGCAGGCGACCGATCGACGTGCTCGTCTGCAATAACGTCCGCGCTGCCGGCGCTCCCAGTGCAACAATTACCTCGGGTTGAACGATCGACAACTGCTCGAACAAATACTCACTGCACGCCGCGACTTCGTCCGCCCCAGGATCACGATTGTTCGGGGGACGGCACTTGAGCACATTGCAGATGTACACGTCATCGCGACTCAATCTCATGGCCACGATCATCTTCGTCAGCAGATCGCCCGCCTTGCCCACAAACGGCACGCCCTGCTGGTCCTCGTGAAATCCCGGAGCCTCGCCAACAAACGCTAATCGCGCGGTCGCACTGCCCGATCCAAACACCGTATTCGTCCGCGCCTCGCACAGCGCGCACTTGCGGCAGCTCTTGACCTGTCCGTCATCCAGCCGTGCCAGCGCCCCAGCTGCATCAGAGCTGCCCTCCGGCGCCGCGATGGTGGGCGCGGCAGGCAGCACGAACGGCACCTCGCGGACCCCGAGAAAGCGGTCAGACTCAAGCTGCTGCGCCAGCGCGCCCAATATGGAATCTCTATCCATCACGCTCATCATAAAGTCGAGAGTCGAACGTCGAAAGCCGCAAATTCCGTTGTTTCCATCTTCGGCTTCCCCCCGTCCGCCTCCGCGACCATAATGCCGGCTGTGAATGATTTTGAAGAACTCACAATCGAGTTGCCCGACGGCTACCACGCCTACGCCCGCTTGTGGGAAGCCGACCCCCGACGCGGCGCAGTACTGTACCTCCACGGCATACAGTCGCACTGTGGCTGGTACGAGGATTCCGCTCGCCGCCTCGCCCAAGCAGGGTTTGCCGTCCTCCAGCCCGACCGCCGAGGATCAGGCCGAAACACCAAAGACCGGGGTCACGCCGACTCCAGCACCCAGCTCATCGACGACGCGCTCGCCTGCGCCGATTTTCTCACCGAACGCACGGGATATAAGAAGATCCACCTGCTCGGCGTTAGTTGGGGCGGCAAGCTCGTGCCCGCCATGCACCGAACCGATCCCACACGAACCGCGTCCCTCACACTAATCACCCCAGGCCTGTTCCCCGTCGTCGGTGTCTCCAAGGCGGAGATGTTCCGCATCGGGCTTTCCATGGTCGGCGCTCCTCACCGACTCTACGACATCCCGCTCAACGATCCCGCCCTGTTCACCAGCAGTCCCGAGCGAATCCGTTACCTCGCCGCCGACACCCATCAGATTCACCAAGCCACCGCGGGTTTCTTTCTCGCGTCGCGTCGCATGGACAAGGTCAGCCTCAAGCTGAGCGAAGCGACCCCTGTCCCGCTCCACGCCATGCTCGCTGCAGACGAACGCATCATCGACAACGAGAAAACACGCGCCTTCGTCCGAGGCCTTAACTGGCCAAGCACCGTCATCACCACCTACCAGAATTCCCGCCACACCCTCGAGTTTGACCCTGATCGCGAATCCTTCCTCAACGATCTCGTCACCTGGATCACCGACCCGCAAGCATCCGTAACGCCGTGAGTCCTGCGGGGCATTATGCGCGGCCTGCGAACCAGCTCGCACTCCGGCAACATGCACTCTTTAGAATCACCGAATCATCCCGACGTGCAAACTCTTTGTAGTCCAGTCCTTACGGCACTGAGCGTTTTCTTGTCCGGGTGGCATTGATTGTGCTGCCTAACGATTCGGCGTTATCGGATTGTGAGGTGGCTCGTTCTGACACGACCCGAACGGCGTGGGAATAACAAAGCTCTGGCGAACCGCGACAGCTTCAGGTCGCGACCCGTCGCAGACGCGAGGAGACAGGACCATGCGGATATTGGAAAGCTGGATGATCGGAACCGTTGCGGCAGTCATCGTCATCTTCGCGACAGGCGGCGCAGCGTTCGCGCTCGACAACGCCCCCGTCTACCACGTCACGCGTATGGCCCCCTTGCTTGAGGAGTTGTTCCCCGGCGTCCAATACCCCTCCAGCACATCGCGCGGAATGAATGAAAACGGTGATCTCGTCGGCGAAGCATCAACGGGCGGAGGTGGAATCCGGGCGTGGGTCTATACCATCGAGCACGGCGTCACTGCGCTCCCACTGCCATCTGGGTTCGTACGCAGCGTCCCTATGGATGTCAGCGACCGCGGTGCCAACGGCGAGATCATGATCGTCGGCGGAGGAGACCGGGATCTTTGGCTCAGCGACGCCATCCTGTGGCGATTCTCAACGGTCACCGGCGAGGTGATCGAGACGCGGATCATTGGAATCCTCCCCGGCTTCGACGAGTGCATCGCCGTCGCCGTCAACAATGGCGGGACGGTCGTGGGGTATTGTGAGTACGTCGGCCCCTGGTCACCGCTGAAATACGATGTCCACACCGGCGTCCTCGAACCGTTCGACTTCCCAATGCGTCCGGAGGCCTTGAACAACGTGGGACAGGTGGTCGGTGGCCCGTACCGCGGCGATCTGAACGGCAACTACGTCGACCTCGGTATTCCACCCAACTGCACGAGTTCCGTTCTGCTGGGCATCAATGACCTCGGCTGGGTCTCAGGGCGCGCGGGGCGGCCTTGGTCCGACGGCGCCGGGCATTTGATGGCCAGTGCAACGCGCTTCACTGATGCCGGCTGGCACGTGCTTCCGGCGCTCTCGCCTTGGGACTCGGGTTTCGACGTTAACATCCACGGTGACTTGGCCGCCGGCATCGGACCGAGTTGGTACGGCCAACTCTACATCGCCGCGTTGGACGAGTATCAAATAGTGGGAAGCTTTCTTGCGCCGGAGTTTTTCTTCGACGTAGACCCGAGATACGCCTACGCGATCAACGACGCCGGACAAATCGCGGCTTCCTACGGGGGTGCCCTGCTGCTGACGCCGCGAGGTGAGATGATCATCCCCGGCGACGTGAACGGTGACATCGTCGTGAATCTCGACGATCATTGCGCGTGGGTCGCGAAGCCGATCGACCTAAACGGGGACGGACTCGTCGACGCAGCCGACGAGAAATGGATGATCGATCGCTTGGCCGTCTTCGGGTTCACCGTCCAGGATTGCAACATCAACGGCGCCGGTGACCACTGTGACATCCTTGACGCCGTCAGCGCAGATTGCGACGAGAACGACATGCCGGACGAGTGCCAGCCCGATTGCAGCGGCGACGGCGTGCCCGACGTGTGCGAGGCGGATTGCAATACGAACGGCCAAGCCGATCCCTGCGACATCCTCGACACCACCAGTACGGACTGCAACGCGAACGGCGTACCGGACGAATGCGACCAAGGCGGCATGACAAACGCGGTTAACGGATTCAACCCGCCGATCGAGTTGGAAATCAACGACATTGTGCTGGACGACATGCTGGTCGTCGACGTCGGGACGATCGAGGATGTCGACTTCACCATCGACATCCGCTACCGAATCGGCGATCTGACCGTGCTCCTCTCACATGGCGACGTCACCATCACCATCCTGGACCGTCCAGGCCATCCTCAGGATGGTCCGCTGGGCAACGGTCAGTTCGGCTACGACATTGTCGTGGACGATGAGGGAGCCGGGGATCACCTCGAGAACGTCGGCAACTTCGGAAGCCCGTTCGAGCATATCGAATCTCCGCCGAGCTATCGACCCGATGAACCGCTGAACATGTTCGATGGCATGCCCAGCGAAGGCGTGTGGACGGTTCACGTCATGACCACGGAGAGAGTGTCGCCCGCCGACACGTTCACAGAATGGGGGTTGATTGTCACACGCGCGGCTGAGCCCGTGAACTGCGATTGCAATCTCGGCGATTTTGCGAATCTCATGGAGTGCACGAGCAGCCCGGGTGTTCAGATGGACGCGAATTGCGCATGCTTCGATCTGGACGCCGACGGCGATATCGACTTCGCCGACTTCGGCCGTTTCCAATTGCAGTTTCCCGGGTGAGCGCATCGATCAGCGACGCCAGCGGTCAGAGTCCTTGGGCGATGTCAACATAGAAGGCGCGGATGGTCTGCTCGAACTCGTGTCGATCTGTCAAGAAGTTGGGCTCTGACGGATCAGCCCACCCGACCTCGTTGAGATGATCGGCCTCAATCTGCTTGACGAAAACGTCGTCCCGCCACTTGGCGGACGTCAGTGAGACGAGCCCGTCATTGGCGCCTTCGCGCTCTTCGATGATCCCATGGGATCGCAACCGCAGCGGCCAGAAGGTCCGCTCGCGCGTCTGCACGCCCGCGAACGTCTGGTACTTGACACCATTGCCTCGTTCGAAAGCGCCAGCCTCTTCGTTAAACGCGCCGCACCGGGCGCTCGTGAGATCGGCGATCCCGTTGGCGTCGATGCCCAGGAACTTCGAAAACGCAAGCACCCACCCGTGACGCTCGATACCCCAATCGGCGAAGCTGCTGCCGTGATGCGGCGTCCCGATCGTGGAAAGCGACGCAACGCGGTCCTGCATGCGGTGCTTGTAGATCATCCGGCGCGCGTCCAGGCCACCCATGCTGTGCGCAATAATGTGTACTTTGGCGTGGTCGGTAAAGTTGTTCGTGCGTTGTTCCAGCCCCGCCTTCAGTTGGTCCGCCCGCGTGTTCACGCTCCCCGCCCAGCTGACGTTCGTATGAAACGCATCGAACCCCGCCTCGATCAGGGTGCTGCGGATTCTCCGGAAGTAGTGCAGACCGTCGTCCGGCTGATTATCCACACCAAACGTGACCCGAAGCAACTGGTCGAAACGGCAAATACCGTGCGCCAACGCAATCGGGTAATCGCCCTGAATCGTCATCGTCCTCCTACCATGGCCGCCAAATCCGTCTCACGATTCGCCTGCGAATCTGCTATACTACCATCCGCCGAGCCTACGCCGGATCCGGAGACGAAGGAAGTATCTATGCATTATACCCGTTGCGCTCAGACGATTGCCATCCTGACCCTGGCTGTATCAGCCTGCACGCCCCCCGCACGCGCCGCGAGCGCCGTCGATTTCTCACCCTACCCCATCGCCGCCGGAGACACGGTGACGATCCAATACAACCCCGCCGGACGTACGCTCGACGGAGCATCACAGGTACGCCTGCACTATGGCTTTGACGATTGGAGCCCGTCAATCTCGCCGGACCCCACCATGACCTGGAACCCCACCGACTCCGTCTGGGAAGCCACCGTAAACATCCAACCAACGGCCAACCAGTTGGACGTCGTGTTCCACAACGGTTCCGGCACATGGGATGACAACGACAGCGCTGACTGGCACGTCTTGGTCATCAACAACACCGCGCAGTGGTCCGTTGACGGCCTGCTAGACGAAAACGCGACCCCGGTGGCCCAAAACAACGGCAACCAATTCTACGCAGGCGTACGCGGTACCATGCTCTACGTCGCAGCCCCGGGCGCAACAGCCGGCAACGACCACTTCATCTTCGTCGCCAACACGCCCGGCTCCCAGACGAACGCACCGTGGGCAAAGAGCGGCACGGTCGCAAACTGGTCGGCCTACATCGGTAACGAAGCCGACAACGGATGGGCCGGATGGTTCGACGCCGGCGGCGCGGCCGAGGTCGCAGGTGGCACTTGGCTTGAGGGCACCATAGACCTACTCGCCGAGTTCGGGTCCATGCCCTCGACCGTGTATCTCGCTTTCGCCCCCTACCCAACGTCGGACGGCGGCGCACTCGTGCATCAGTCCCAAATGCCGATCTCCGTCAATAACAACGGCAACGTCGAGCCAACCGAATACGTCCAGATCGACATCGCGTCCATCACCGTTGCCTGTTTCCCGTTTGACATCAACAGCGACTGCGCAATCGACCTCGGCGACTTTGCCGTCTTCGATGGCTGCATGAACGGTCCCGGGATCCCCTCCTGCCCGAACGCCGATTTCGATTCCGACGCCGACGTGGACATGGCCGACTTCGGCCAGTTCCAGATCGCCTTCAGCGGAGATCTTCCTCCGGATAGCACCGTCGCCGAAGACCTCGGGGCGAACGCGACGCGCTTCTACGCCCAAGGCGTTGACCTAGCCGATCTCCCACCATCCATGTCGATGGAATCTCCACCAACGGTGTTTGGCCAAGCCCTAGAACCGTGGGCGATCCAGCCCGTGTTCCTCGAATCCGGGAACCGCCACGTTGTCAGGATCCCAATCGAAGACGGCACAAGCCTCTACGGAACCGGCGAAGTCTGCGGTGGGCTTCTGCGTAACGGACACACCACCGAAGCGTGGAACACCGACTTTTACGCGTACGGCCCGGAAAATCCAAGCCTCTACCAGTCACACCCCTGGGTACTCGCCGTTCGTCCCGACGGCACAGCCTTCGGCGTGCTCGCAGACACAACCTACAGGTGCAAAATGTACCTGACCGTCGATATCACATTCGCAGCCGAGGGCCCGGAGTTTCCGGTCTATCTCTTCGAAGGCGACTCGCCACAAGACGTGCTGACCCGCCTAACTGACTTCATCGGTCGAATGGAACTGCCCCCATTGTGGGCCCTGGGGTATCAGCAAAGCCGCTTCTCATACGCACCGGAAAGCGAGGCCCGCTGGATCGCCGACCAGTTCCGCACGCGCAACCTCCCCTGCGACGTCATCTGGTTCGACATCGACTACATGGACGGCTTTCGCATCTTCACCTTCGATCCGGCAGGATTCCCCGACCCTCTCACCCTCAACAACGACCTGCAGGCCATGGGCTTTCACACCGTCTGGATGATCAACCCCGGAACAAAGGTCGACCCCGGCTACTTCGTCTACGATCAAGGTGCAGACGCCGATCATTGGATCTACAACGCCCAAGGTGACTGGTACACCGGCGAAGTCTGGCCCGGCGACTCCCACTTCCCCGACTTCACGCGACCCGAAACACGCACTTGGTGGGCCGGCCTATACACCAACTACATGGCCAACGGCATCGACGGCG
>JAJDDU010000525.1 GCA_029260155.1 Phycisphaerae bacterium
CCTTGAAAACACGCGAAAGCAACGGGGCAGGTCGTGACTACACAGCCTCCGGCGCGCCAACACCCCACGCACACCTCACAAGATGCGATTCGAACCGCAAAGAAATCCAAATACGGTCAGAACTGTTCAACTTGGGCTAGATGCCGGTGTGGGTTCCTCCAGCATGCTGACTTCCAGCGGACCGGCAAGCCGCGTGAATGTACGGGTAGCTCGAATCTCGGGGAGCTCGTTCGCACGCGGGGGCTGCTAGTAGTTGAAGTGACTGTAATAGTGGTCGAGGATTTGCCCGTCGACGTTGAACACGTGGGCGATGAGTGCTGCGCGCACCCACATCCCGTTGCGCATTTGGTCCCAGTACTTGGCACGCGGATCGCTGTCGTAGCAGGTGTCTAGTTCGGCGCGCCTGGGGAGCGGATGGAGAATGGCCAGGTCGGGGCGGAGTTGGTCCTGCAATTCGGGGGTCAGGGAGAAGCGGCTAAGATCGATCGAGCGGGATTCGCCGTCTTTGTCATGTTCGTCCTGCAGGCGTGTCATATAGACCGCGTTGCACTCGCCGATGGTTTTCGGAAGATCGGACTTGAGTTCGTGTTCGATCTCGTTGCGGGTGAGGTGCTCAAGGATGTCGTCGCCGATCTGCAACTCGTCAGGGGCTACGAAGAGCAATCGCACGCCGGGATAGCGCGCCAGGAGATAGGCCAGTGAACGCACGGTCCTGCCGCGTTTGAGGTCGCCGACGAAGGCGATGGTTTTGCCCGCGAAGAGATTGCGCTCCGGGTCTTGTCGAATGCGTTCGACCGATGAGGGCGCGAAACAGCGGTAAAGCGTGTAGATGTCGAGCAAGGCTTGCGTGGGGTGCTGGTCCTTGCCCGACCCTCCGTTGAGCAGGGGAATACACCGGCGTATTCCGTTAAGCTTGTTGGCCATGGTCTCGGCAAAGCCCTCGGATGGGTGACGCATGATGATGATGTCGAAGTACTGACTCAACACGCGCACAGTGTCGTCTTCGGTTTCGCCTTTGACTTCGGAAGACGTCGACGGATCGCGCACGTCGTTGTACGGCATGCCCAATATCTGGCATGCCGCCGCGAAGGAAAGGAACGTGCGCGTTGAGGGTTGAATGAAGTAGAGCATGGCGCGCTTGTGCGAGAGAATGCTGTTAAGGAATCGTGCTCCCGCGCGGGTGTCGCCGATGATGCGTGTCATTTCCGCGATTCGGCAGAGATGATCGATGATGTCGCGGTCGAACTGCTGGGCGAGGATCACGTGGTACAGGCGATCCTCGCGGTTGAGTAGCCGCACGCGACGCGGGGTCGGAAGACTCGTCGGGTCCTCGGATGGGATGTCCATGCACAGTTCCTTTCATGCGTGCGCGAGCGCAGCGCACTCCCGTACAGATCGCCGGACGGATGGCTCCGCCGCACGTCGAACGCCTTGATATCCCTGGCAAGGGCGTATTTGAACGGCCGACGTCGGTCCTGTCAACGCGCCGTTCGTGGCGGCCCGCGAATCCTCCCGCTGCTCCCGCGCGATCTTCCGATCCGCAGGATTCTCCCCCTCCCTTGCCCCAGTTCACCCCCCTGACTACCATCCACTCACACGCGGGACGAATAGGGTGATCGGAACAGTGCAAAAAAACACGCAAACGCTGGACAGCATCCGCGCAGTCGTCCAAAAACACTGGGGCTTCGACTCGCTCCGCCCGATGCAGGCCGAGACATTCGAGGCAGCGGTCCAACAGCGTGACGCTGTTGTCGTCATCCCGACCGGCGGCGGAAAGTCGCTCTGCTACCAAGCCCCGGCCGCGGTTGATGATACGGCTTTGACACTCGTTGTTTCGCCGCTGATCGCGCTTATGAAAGACCAGGTGGACGCCCTCACCGCGCGCGGAATCCCCAGCGCCCTCTACAACTCCAGCCTCAACGCTCAACAGCGTCGCGAAGTGGAAGACGGCATCAGCCACAACCGCTATCGCTTGCTCTACATCGCGCCCGAGCGATTCCCCGACGCCGGCTTCGTCGAGCGACTCAAGTCCGCTGGCGTCCGCGCGATCGCCATCGACGAAGCCCACTGCATCAGTCACTGGGGCCACGACTTCCGACCCGATTACCGCAAACTCACTGAACTCAGGCGCATCTTCCCCAATACCCCGATCCACGCGTTCACCGCCACCGCCCCCCCCAACGTCCGCGAAGACATCGCACAACAGTTGGCCCTAAACGACCCCCTCATCGCCGTCGGAAACTTCGACCGCCCGAACCTCACCTACCGCGTCAAGTGGCGCACCGGACTGTTCGACCAGCTTCGCGAGATTATCAATACCCACCGCGCCAGCGCCGGAATCGTCTACTGCATCCGCCGCCGCAACGTCGAGGAAACCTGCGCCGACCTCGTCCGCGCCGGCTACCGCGCATCGCCTTACCACGCAGGACTCACCGCCGACGTGCGTAAACAAAACCAAGACGCCTTCACCAAAAAAGAAACCGACATCATCGTCGCCACCGTCGCCTTCGGCATGGGAATCGACCGCGCCGACATCCGCTTCGTCGTCCACACCGGAATGCCCAAGTCCATCGAAGCCTACCAGCAAGAAACCGGCAGAGCAGGTCGCGACGGACTGCCCGCAGACTGCACGCTGTTCTACACCACCGCCGACTTCATGACCTGGAAGTCCATCATCCAAAAGAGCGAATCCGAGTACCTCGACCTCCACATTCGCCATCTCAGCGCAATGCTCGACTACTGCCAGGCGCCCACGTGCAGACACTGCCTCCTCGTCGGCCACTTCGGGCAGGCGTATCCAAAGAGCAGCTGCGACGCGTGCGACAATTGCCTCAATGAAAACGAAGCCATTCCCGATTCCACGACGATCGCGATGAAACTCCTAAGCGCCGTCGTGCGCACCGGTCAATACTTCGGCGCCAAGTACGTCGCCGACGTGCTCACCGGCGCAAAAACCGAACAGATCCAGACGCGGGGCCACCAGTCGCTAAGCGTTCACGGCCTCATGGCTGACACAGACCCAAGGCTGATTCGCGCATGGATCGACCAGTTGGCTGCAAGTGAGTTTCTCGACGTTGGCGAGGAATACCGCACTTTCAGCCTCTCGCCCAAAGGATGGGAACTCCTCCGAGGCCAACACGAAGCAAGGCTCTTCGATCGCCCGGAGTTCAAGCAACGCTCGCGAAGAAAGTCACGCCCCGCACGGGCGGCGACCAGCGCGCGCAAGAGCAGCGCGTTCGTTGCACCGTGCGCCGACGACGAGGATCCATGCGACAGTGAACTGTTCGAAGCCCTGAGATGCCTGCGAAAAGAACTCGCCGGCGAAAGCAACATGCCTCTCTACTGTGTTGTCAGCAACAAGGCGCTGGAACACATCGCCCGAACAAAACCAATGAATGCGGACGCGCTCCTCGATACCCCCGGCATCGGCGCCAAGAAAATCGCTCAATACGGCCAAGCGCTCCTAGACTGCGTGCAACAGCACACCGGAAGCTGACTGCGGAGTCTACCGCAACCTATTCCCCGCAGCCCGTGATCGCCAACGCTCCCGGCCCGCCGATGCCGCCGACGCGAATAAGATAGCACCGTCCCGCCTCGGCATCGAACGAAATCGAAGACTGTTCACCGCAGAGATTATCATTGCATCCAACGAGCACGCTTGGAGCGCAATCGCATCCCTCATAGACACCCAGAACAGTGTCAAAGGAACTCGCACAGAGATCAATCGTCACCGGCGCGCTGCACGGAGCTACGTACTCATACCACAGATCGCCCGCTGTGGAGCAGTCTCCAGGCCCGTCCGGCGTCGCGAATGTCGAATCGAACGCGACGAACCCCTCGAACGCGCACTGCGTTTCCTCACAGCTATCGTTCACCAGATGCGTGCCGAATTCATACTCCAGCGGCGCGTCACTGCCATTGAAAACCGTAATCGTATACGTCCCGCCGGCATTCAGTGTTCGATCGCCGGGATCACCGGACAACAGGGACCGCTCCCCAAACACGGAGTTCTCGGTATCGTCCTCAGTGCATTGCCAGGTCACACCGAAACTGCCCGCGCTGATCGCATCGAAGTACACCTGAGTGCCGGCGCTTGCCTCGAAGCTGAACACGTGCGTCTCGCCGAACTGACCGGTAGCCCCGCCGCCCACGACGACGTCGATCCCGATGTTAATGTCGACCAAGAACGGATCGGGCAGAGGCCCGTGGAGTTCGAAGTTGTAGTTACCGGCAATACTCGAATTGGAAAAGACGGTGATGGTATAATCGTCGGCGCCCAGCACGAACTCACCGGGATCGTCAAACACCGTCTGCTCACCGAACACGACACCCGTGTCATTGCCGTCGCATCGCCAGCGTATGGCCGAGGAACTCGCGCCCAACGCTTCAAAATAAACCCGTGTCCCGGCGGCGGCGGAGAAAGTGTACTCGTGAACTGCCAGTGGATCGTCCAGCGAATCACCAATCGGCGGATCGCCGATCGTCAGCGGGAACTCTTGCGCGGCCTGTTCAGAGACAACCTCGAACGCGTAGGCGTCGGCTTCGCCACTGAAGCTCGTGACGGTGAGTTCATACTCTTCGCCCGCATTCAGCGTGAAGCGCCCGGGGTCGTCGAACGGGGAGAAATCTCGTGTGAAGACAGTCGGGCCGCCGAGCACGGGAACACACGTCCATTCCAAATCAAACGTACCGGTGGTAATGGCATCAAAGTAGACTTCCCCACTCGACGGCGCGGTGAACGTATAGACGTCCTGCTGGCCGGGCGTCGAAAAGTCTCCGCTCGCTACCTCGTCCAAGTTGAGTGGAATGGCGTTGACCGGCGGGCTAGTCACGATCTCTATCACATACGTCCCGCCCTCGCCAGTCGTAGTCACGATGACGAAATTCTCTCCGTCGACGTTGAATGTCCCAGGGTCGAAGGACGGATCCATCGTCTCGGACTCGAAGATCACCGCGCCTTGAACATCGAGACATCCCCAACGTGTATCAAAACTGTTCGTGTTCACGGCGTTGAAGTAGACGTTGCTCGGGGACGTGTCGAAGAAATACACATGGGTGGAGAACGGATTGTCCAGCGTGCCCGTGACCGGCGTGTCAAACGCAATCGGCAGGAACGTGGGAGCCACCGGCAAGATAATCTCGAAGCCATAGTCGCCCGCCGCACCGCCGGAATCGAAAACCGAAATCGTGTAGACGCCCGCGGGTCCGAGCTGCACACGCCCCGGATCGCCGAACGACATGCGTCGGTCGAAGACGATGTCGGTGTTTGGGGCTTCGCACCGCCACTCGATATTGCCGAAGTGAGGATCCAGATCGAAGTAGACTTCCACGTCAGGGACGGGCAGCGTAAACGTGTACACGTCGCGCTCGCCGATCGTATCCAGCCGACCTGCACCCGCAGCGGGGGCATCGAACCCGACGCGCACATCGAACGCGATGTCGTCAAAGGTCTCGACCGCCGGCTCCGACACAAGCTCGAACTGGTAAGTGCCGAAACTCGTAAACGGGCTATTGACCGTCATCGTATACTCCCCGGCAACCAGTTGGAACAGCCCGGGATCGGTCGAAGCGGTCATCGGCACGTTGGAAAACAGATTGGCGCTGGTCGGGTCGATGCACGTCCAGCGGAAGTTGGAGCTGCCACTCTGGATGTCGAAGTACACGGTCTCGCCGCCCATCGCCGTGAACGTGTAGGTGTCCTGCGATCCGGAATTCTCGATGCGACCTGCTCCGATGCCGGGGGCGTCGATGCCCACCGTATCGCCGATGTTGATGTTGAAATCGTCGAAGATAGGATCGTCCGGATCCTGGGGCTCTTGTACCTCGCGCAGAACGAAGGCGTGCGACCCCTTCGTGCCTGCAGATGCCTGAACGACGATGGTGTAGATACCGGTTGCCGGCAATACTTCGGTGGGGTCGGAGAAGGGGAGGAATTGGCGCGAAGCGAAGACCTCTTCGCCGTTGGGCCCAACGCAGTTCCAGTCCATGCGCACGGGCAGAGTCGTGCAGAAGCTCTCCGGCGTTGCGCCGATACTGACTGCGTCGAAGTGGATCTCCTGTCCGGCTTCGCCGGCGAACGAATAGCAATCAGCCCCGCCGTTGTCATCGATGAACCCCGCCCCGGGATCCGGCGCGTTCGTCGTGACAAACTCATCAAGTAGGATGCCAAAACAACAGCCATCGGTTGCGTCACCTTCGCACTCATCGGGAATGCTGTTGAGGTTGCAATCGATGCTGTTGCCGAGCGTGATGTCATCGAGGTCGTGAACGCCGTTGACGTTGCAATCGAGGAACGCGCCGCCGCCGCTGTCGTTGATGTTGTCATTGACGTTGTCATTGACGTTGTCATTGACATCGTCGTTAGCATTGTCGTTAACGTTGCTGTTGTCGTTAGCGTTGTCGTTAACATCGGAATCTGGGACCGACTGCGTCGGCGGATCTTCAGGCGGCGGGTCCGAGACGATGTAGTCGCGAATCGCGTCGACGTCGAATTGCTCGCCGAAGCGGAAGGTCACGTTCTGCGTGGGCGTCCCGTCGGCGCGGACTCCACTGACGATGATCGTGTTGGCCAGGTCAGGACCGACATCGACGGTCGCAGCGCCGCGTAGCAGCCGCAGGAACGTGGAACGTATCTCGACATCGTCGAGGAGCATGCGAATCGTAACATCGACGGTCTGGCCGCCCCGATTGATCACGCGAAGGGTGAAGGGCGCCGCAGTCAGCGGCGTCGGGCGTTCGGTGTCGCCGGACGCGTTGTCCACTCCGTTTTCCGCGAAGTCAACTGGCGGTACCGCGGTTGGCGATCTGAAGAAATCCGGCGGTAGGCTTGAGAGGAATTCGAGAAAACCAACGTCCGTGCATGAACTCAGTAATCCGAGTGACGCGCAAACACAGGCGACAGCGATGCGTTTCATGATTCTATGACCTTTGCGATATGGGGCGGTATGAGGCGGGCGTTTTCGACACTGCCGCCCTCAAAGGCCGCTACGGCGCGCCTCGGCAAGAGTTCCCCACTTACCCCGATGAGCGAAGCTACGGGATTGGCCATGCTGAGTCAATGAAAACCCCCTGGCAGAAAGAACGCACATCGCCCCATCCGGACGTTCGCCGGCGTTGACGGCTTCGCCACGGGCATTACGATGCGTGGGTCTGGTGAGCAGGAAAGTCAGGCAATACAACTTGAGGAGTGGTTGATATGAGAGGCATCAAGCGGGGATTTCGTCCCAGAGTCCTGGGCATGATTTGCTCAACGGGCATGCTGTTCCAGTTCGGCGGATGCAATCCTGGGTTGATCACGACGACCACCACGGTGGATGCACGCGATGCGTTTGTTCAGATGATTCGCGGTTTCGTCGTCACGCCCATCGAGACGTATGTGAACGCCCAGCTGACTGCGTTCGACATGTTCGTGACCGATCGCGTGAACAACCTGTTCGACTGATTCAGCGGGCGAAGATCGTGTTGCTTGCCACTGTTGGCAAGATGAGCAAGGACATCGCAACGGAGTTGAGGATCAACCCCAACACCGTGAGGCGCTGCGATCGAGAACGATGCACCGCGCGGCTTGCCGACTGATCGGAACCCGTATGTCGCGGCATCGTCATCGGGGGTGGGTCAAGTTCCTCAACTTGATCGACGGCTTCATCTGCATTTCACACCCCGTCGAGTTAGTGGTTGAACCCGGTCCAACGTTCGTTCCGCACGATCACTGAGAATCGCATTCGCGGCGGTACGTTTCCCAACGTGAACACGCCGATCGATGCGATCCAATCGTCTATCGAGAACCACAATCTGATCGCAAGACGTTCAATGGACCGTCAAAGCCGCAACGACCTCAAGAGGCTCCGCCGCGCTCGCTACGTCTCGGATCAATCGCCGCCAGTATGAAACACTCCGCTAGATACTGAAACCAAAGGCGGCGTCGCAGCCCAACCACAGATGCCTTGCTCGATCAACCCGCTTGATTCATCCGCCGGCAGACTTGGCGGGTTTTGGTCGGACTGCTCCCTTCGGTTGTGCGGCGACGCCCTTTACCCTTGCTGCTGGCGCTTTGGCGTCCGGCGTGTGCGCCCGGCCTCTTGTATTGTCTATCTTCGCACCTTTGACGTTTCTCGGGATGCCGGGTCTCGACCTTTTCCTGCCGATCGTAATCGGGACCTTGATCTCTGGCATTTTCGCGTCATCCGTCACGATCGTCAGTACGAAGTTACCTGCGGTCGGCATCTCTGCGGAGGCCAGGGCAACGACGACTTCGTGGGAATTCTCGGATCCGGTCACGCGAGCGACAATACTGGGATCGGTCACCGATGCGGAGACGATCTTATGTGGCTCGGGGACATCCCATTTAAGGCGGACGGCTTGTTTCCAATTCGCGTCTGCCCGCGTGGGCACGACGATACGATTGGGCCTAGCGGCGACACGCGGCGTGACGGCTGCGTACACCGGGATGATGACCGTCGGGTCTTCGGCGACACCTGTCTCGATTTGTACCTTCGTGCGTAGGCTGTCGCTGGGGAACGGCGGCTTCATAGTCACTTCCAGCGCGTATTTCTCACCGGCTTCGATCTCCTTCAATGCGACCTTGACGTGTAAGTCATCGCGCGGCAGCAGTTTCGGTTTCAGCGGTCCCGCGTCGCCGCGCGTGATCACGATGGTCTTGGTCACTTCCGGCGAACTTCGAGAGATGCGTCCGAGGTTGACGCTGCGCTTATCGAGGTGAAGTGCTTCGAGGATTGTCCCTTTGCAGACAAGATTCACCTTTGGATGGCTGGGATCGTTGGTGGTCACAGCAATCTGTCTGGTGAATTTTCCCTTGAGCTTGCCGCATGAGAGCGTTACGGCGTAGAGTTCGGTTGCTCCCGGCTTGATCGTACGGTCGGCCCGACCGTTAAAGCGAGTGCCTCACCCGCCCTTGCCCGCGATCTTGAGATCAGCTGTCCCTTCATTGCGGATCTTGAAGTCGAACGTGAGGCTCTTGCTCTTCTTCCAGACAGGGTCGCGTGTTACGGACAGCACGTCACACGCCCATTTGGCATCGGGATTCATGTCGAATTTGACGCCGCCTTTGCGTTTCGGTTTCTTCGCGGCTGCCCGCGGACCCTTGACACCGGGTTTGGCTACGCGACTTGCCTTGGGATTGAGCGGACTCTCGCCCTTGGCGGTCGGCGTTGCCTTCGTGCTGACGGTTGGTTTCGCCTTCACTCCTGGTTTGCTCTTCGCAGCGGGCGATTGTTCCTGACCCTGGGCTTGGCCGACTGCGACGAGCGCGCACAGAACGGCGACGCCAACGGAGCAAAGCCTATACGAGCCGAACCGATTCATTGATGGTACTGATATCCCACGCACTCTATATTCCTCCACCTGTTCAGGCAGCACTGCCAAACAAGCCCCATTCTGGGAGCCTTCCAACTGCGGGCATCCCCACAGCCCAGCAAGGATACACGATTTGAGCTGACAATCCAAAGGGTAACGTTCGCGCGCAGCACGCCCGCTCCTAATCTCCGGATGGCGGGTCGTATTATCGAACCGATTAGCGGCGGCGGCGCGTGTCCAAGCCACCCTCAGCGGTCGAGTGGGCGGCCCGGCGGCGTGCGCAACGCCATCGTAACAACGGCAGTGATTTCGTCACACAGACTGCCGACGGCGGGACATCAGCACGAGTCCCGCAAGCAGCGTGACCGAAAGCATGAGCATTCCGATGGGCGTGACGGTGGGAATCGGATCCGGGTCGGGGACGGTGGGCCCCAAGCACGGCGGGTCGATCGTCACGCAGGCGGAACCATCGCCACCGTAACGAGCGCCGGCGCCCTCGCATGCCGCTTGCGTTTCGCCGTCGGTGCAGATGCCTAGGGCGTCGTCGCAACACGCGCCAGTTGGGCCGACGCACGGCGGATCGATTGTCGCGCACGTGGACTCGTCGCCACCGTATCGGTCACCGGCGCCTTCGCACACAGGTTGAGTCACGTCGTCAGTGCACGCGCCGGCGGCGTCGTTGCAGCACGCTCCGACCGCCTCCACCGCTGCGGTTCCGAAGCAAATGTCATCGATTCCGACAAAATTCAAGCCCTCTGCAGGAGGACCAGTGATCTCGATGTCCACAATGGAAATTGGATTGCCGACGTCAAACGCAAATCCAACGAACTCGAATGCCGCACTGGGTGTAAGCGTGTAGCTATCCCCGTTGTCGAACCCGATGATGATTTCGAGATCAGTGGTACCGAGGAAAAGCGCACCGATGTCGACGCCGAACGCCGTTCGGCTGCCTCCAAGATCGATCTCGAAGACACCGAACGGAGTGTCTGGAATGAGGTACTGCGAGCCCGAGTTGATGTATGGCCCGGATGAAAACGGCATGTCCGGGAGAGCACCCAAGTATGTGGAGCTGATCACGTGCGTATCACCAAAGAAGGTCGCGCCGGATTCGGAAAGGTCCGATTCCGGAAACGGGCTCAATCCGTCCGGTATCGCGAATCCCTCGAAACCCGCAGTCGACAGTCCAGGGTTCGCGGTGTGAAACGCGCCGGCGTCGGTAAAATCCGGCGCGATCGGCCCTGCGAATGAGTGGGCAGCCAAGGTCGCTGACAGCAGACACGGGACACAAGCTTTACCAAAGAAACGTGGTTGCGTATCGCGCAGCATCTTTTCCCCTCCTGAGCGACGGTTTGAGTTATCCCGTCCAATCGGGATAACTCGCCCAGAGTAACCCTGCGGAACGATCGTTGCAAGCGTTATTTCTGGCCCAGGCAGCGAGATTGGTGTGATTGGACCAAGGTCAGCAGCAGTTGCTATCGGTTCCGCAACACGGATCGGGGGCGTTGGTGCGAGTTTCGGTGTAGTCGTCGCCTTTGGTTTCCAACGGGGTTCTGCGGGCATCCTGGCGGCAATCAAAAGGCACTGCCTTGCCCAGCGGAATCTCGACTCTTGGCGGGACCGGTGTGACGTCGTCGGCGTAGGGCTGGCTCTTGTAGATATTGAACGTCTTGTCGCACACGGCCATTCTCTCGCCGCGGTAGAGGGTATGGCCGTCGTCATCGGTGACGGTCTTCCAAGGACCTCTGTAGATGATCGCTTGATTGCGATCGAGGCAGGGGCCACTCTTGCCCTTGAACGCTTGGACAGTGAGTGACCGGAACTCGATGCCCGCGACCACCTGCCACGGATTGTCGGCGCGCTCCAGGATTTCCATGCCATGGAATCCCGCTTCTTCGAAAGCACTGAGAAGGGCGTCCTCGCGGAACGCGCCACTGATGCATCCAGACCACAATTTCGAATCGCGCTGCAGAGACTCGGGAACGTCGGAATCGGAGACGATGTCGCTGATGACGCAGCGCCCGCCTCTTCGCAATACGCGGAACATCTCCGCGAAGAGCGTTCGCTTTTCGGCAGACCCGACGAGGTTCAACACGCAATTGCTGACAATACAATCCACCGAACCGCTCTCGATCATCGGATGATCGGCGCGCAGCGCGTCGATGTGCTCTTGCATCGCGAGGTAGTCGTTGCTGCCCGTGACAGGGTTCTCGCGCAGCCAGGATTCGAGCGCTTCCATGTCCAATGCGAGATCCTGGATTCGCCCTTTGTGGAATCGCATGTTGTCGTAGCCGATTCTCCGGGCGAAGTCGGCTTGGTGCTTTCGCGAGACCGCGAGCATGGGGTCGTTGAAATC
>JAJDDU010000526.1 GCA_029260155.1 Phycisphaerae bacterium
CCTTGAAAACACGCGAAAGCAACGGGGCAGGTCGTGACTACACAGCCTCCGGCGCGCCAACACCCCACGCACACCTCACAAGATGCGATTCGAACCGCAAAGAAATCCAAATACGGTCAGAACTGTTCAACTTGGGCTAGACCGGTCGGCGTGGATGACGCTGCATCGACAGCCGAGGACACGGCGGTCACAACGGGCAACGTGCTGGCCAACGACACCGACGCCAATGGCGACACCCTCAGCGTCGAGAGCTTCACGCAAGCCAGCAACGGCACGGTGGTCAACAATGGTGACGGTACGTTCACCTACACACCCAGCGCCAACTTCAATGGGAATGACTCGTTCACATACACGGTGTCCGACGGCAATGGCGGAACCGACACAGCCACTGTAAACGTGGCGGTCGCCGCCACCAATGACGGACCCGACGCTGTGGTTGACACCGAGTTGACCACCGAGGACACGGCGGTGACGACGGGCAACGTACTTGCCAACGACACGGACCTCGACGGCGACACACTCAGCGTCGAGAGCTTTACGCAGGCCGGCAACGGCACGGTGGTCAGCAACGGCGACGGCACGTTCACCTATACACCGAACGCCAACTTCAACGGGAGTGACTCATTCACCTACACAGTGGCCGATGGCAAGGGCGGAACAGACACTGCCACCGTGAACGTAACAGTCAGCGCAGCCAATGACGGGCCGGTCGGCGTGAGTGACACGGCGTCGACTGCCGAGAACACGGCGGTCACGACGGGCAACGTACTTGCCAACGACACCGACCTCGAAGGCGATACGCTCAGCATCCAGAGCTTCACTCAGGCCGGCAACGGCACGGTGGTCGACAATGGCGACGGTACGTTTACTTACACACCGAACGCAGGCTTCGCCGGAACCGACTCGTTCGACTACACCGTCACCGATAGCAACGGCGGAACCGACACTGCGACCGTGACTGTCTCGGTCAACGCAGCGGGGAACAGTGGCCCGGTTGCGGCCGCCGACACCGCCGCGACAAGTGAGGACACCGCTGTCACAACGGGCAACGTACTGGCCAACGACACCGACCCGGACGGCGACACCCTCAGCGTCCAGAGCTTCTCGCAGGCGGACAACGGCACGGTGGTCAGCAACGGTGACGGGACGTTCACGTACACCCCGAACGCCGACTTCAACGGGAATGACTCGTTCACGTATACGGTGGCCGACGGCAACGGTGGGACAAGCACCTCCACGGTAAATGTCACGGTCGCTGCGACCAACGATGCGGCCGCGGCGCTTTCGGACGCCGCCTCGACAACCGAGGACACAGCCGTCACAACGGGCAACGTCCTGGCCAATGACACCGACCTCGACGGCGACACGCTCAGCGTCGAGAGCTTCACACAGGCCGGCAACGGCACGGTGGTCAACAACGGTGACGGTACGTTCACTTACACGCCGAACGCCGACTTCAACGGAAGTGATTCGTTCACCTACACCGTCACCGATAGCAACGGCGGAACCGACACAGCCACTGTAAACGTGACGGTCGCCGCCGCGAACGACGGCCCCGACGGTGTGAACGACACAGTCTTGGCCACCGAGGACACGGCTATCACGACGGGCAATGTGCTGACCAATGACACCGATATCGACAGCGACACGCTTAGCGTCGAGAGCTTCACGCAGGCCAGCAACGGCACAGTGGTCGACAACGGCGACGGAACGTTCACCTACACGCCAGACACCAACTTCAACGGGAATGACTCGTTCACATATACGGTGGCCGACGGCAGCGGTGGCACAAGCACGGCCATCGTGAACGTCACAGTGGGTGCGGTCAACGATGGACCCGTCGCGGTGGCGGACAGTGTAACGGTGAACGAGGACACATCCGTCACGACAGGCAACGTACTCGCCAACGACACCGACGCGGAAGGCGATACGCTCAGCATCCAGAGCTTTACACAGGCCAACAACGGCACGGTTATCAACAACGGCGACGGGACTTTCACCTACACGCCGAATGCCGACTTCAACGGGGACGACTCGTTTACCTACACGGTGACCGACGGCCATGGCGGGACCAAGACGGCCGCAGTTGACGTAACGATCAATGAGGTCTACGACGCCCCGCCGAGCGCAGCCGGCAACGTCCCGGCCACCAAGGACACTGCGATTCCGATCGTTGATGTCGACCATGACGAGCCGCCCGCGGCCCCGGTCGCCGACGAGCGCGATGTTGTCGCAGATGACACGAGTCCGTCCCCCGTGGACCCACCGAGCGTCAGCGCTCCCACAACGCCTGCCGTTCCGGAGACGGTGAGCAGCCAACCGGAAGCTCCGGCATTCGATGTTCCGGCCGTCGAGATCACGCCGCCCACGCTCACTGCCGATCCGAATGCCGCCCCGCCCGTGACCGTCGAAGTCGACCCCGGCAGCGGCGTGGTTCTGCCCGAGGTCGCAACGACCAGGCCCGACCCGGACGCGCCGAACACGGACCAACAGGATGGCGCAGTGATATGGGATGGCACCGAGGACCTCGAAGTCTTGGATCCGAACGAGGATTTCGCGGATTCCGTGGATGAAGCGACCGCATCCGACGCCGACGCACCGGCACCTGGCATTGACGTGTTCGCTGCCATCGCCGGACCCGACTACGACTCGGCGGAGCTCGACGTCGACGAGACCGACGCTGAGTTCACAACAGCGGACTTCGAGATAGGCAGAGCCGGCCTGCCAGTCGTGCCGCGCCTCGGGGCCGGAGATTTCAACGCGCAGTTCCGCCCGTTTCACCCCGAGCCGGATGAGGCCCTCGCGGTATCGGATCTTCCCGATCTGCCACCGTGGGAATTCGATTCATCCGGCAAACCGATACACGAAGAGGACGCTCCCCTTGCGGAGGGTCCGGCGCTCACCGACGCCGAGGCTGCACAAACCGGGGAATCCGCGAAGCTGGCCAACGCGCTATCGCCAGGCGGGACCTTCGCCATGCTCTGGAGCCTGATACGAGGCTTCGGAACACCCTCGAACAACTCCGCCGACGAGCGACAGTCAAGCACGAAGCAGGGCAGAGACCGTCGATAACGACTAGACACCGACCCCTGGGTCCCAGAATCCGATGCCACGGAGTTAGCCTGAGCAGCGGATTGGGCCCAAGCAAACAGACGGGCCGTGCAACCGCGAAAATGACCGATTGGCTCAAACGGGATTCTCGAACCCCGCCCGTCAGTCGCACACTAACAACTACCTGCGCTCTGACCCCATAGTTGCGAATCGGATGATGTCGTCGATGGTCGGGACACCTGGGAGAACGCGATGGCGACCATCGGGCTCGACGATGATCATGGCGGGAAAGGTCGTCACGCCGTATTTGGCGACGTGCCTACGGTTGGGAATGTGATCCCAATCCAGAATGCACTTGACGGCTTCGCCGAACTGGCTGGAGACGTGCGGGCGCGAGAGACGATGGATCAGCTTGCTCGATCGCCCGTCGACCCACCATTTGTAGACGATAAACAGCCTTCGATTCTGGTTTCGCGCGGCATCCAGCGCGCGTTCATGGACATTGAAGTACGGAAAAGTGACGCGGTGCGGCACTTGCGGGTTCAGATTGGGGGCTGCTCCCGGCGCCTTCGCCTCTTTCAGAAACACCGCGACTTCGTCCTCCGTGCGGACACCGGGCAGCGCGTGATATGTGCTGTCCGGATGTACGACGATGATGGCGGGGGCTTCGAGAATGCCGTACTGCGCGACGAATCGCCGACTGGGAGTGTGGAACGGAACCAACATGCACCAGACCTTGTCGTCCATCGAGGTGCGCGCTGCGGCGGCCTCCAAAGCGTCGCGTGCGGTTCCAGACTCTGCGTCAAGTGGATCCTTGAACAGCACCAGGAGGTCGCGCTGTCGACCGCGGGCCTGGCGCAGGGCAACGTCGTAGTCGTACTGCCAGACGGGACCGCACCCCGACAAGACTGCCAGAAACAGAATCAACACTGAGATTGCAGCGTGTTGCAACGACACACCCTTCGATTCGCGACGGGGTTCGAGATCCCGCGATGATCCAGCGTAGCACATACGCCGGCCGCCATGCGGCAGGGAGTTTAGCGGACGACACGGCTTCCCACCTTATGAATACCCGATGGCAGGGTGCTCCGAAACACCGGCGGAGGCAGCTCTTGTCGGGACTTGAAGCCTCGCGCGAAGGTCGGAATGCGTCGAATCATGCCCACTCACGCGTGGGCATGCCACCCCGAACGGCATGCGCCGATGGACGCTACTTTGCGTCTTTGACTTCGAACTCGGCGTCGATCACGCCTTCGTCACCGCCGGCCTCAGCGGCCTCACCGGCGGCGGCGTCGGCGGCGTCGGCGGGCGGCGGCGCGCTTTCGGCCGCAGCCTTTGCCGCATCTTCGTAGATCGTCTTGCCGATTTCCTGCGACGCCTGCATCAGGGTGTCGATCGCCTTTTGGATCGCGTCCTCGTCGTCGCCCTTGGCCACCTCGCGGAGGTTGGATACGGCCGACTCGACCTTGCCGCGTTCCTCTGCGGATACCTTGTCGCCATGCTCTGTGAGCATCTTGTCGGTTTCGTAGGCCATATGGTCCGCGCGGTTGCGGGCTTCGACGAGGGCTCGCGTCTTGCGATCCTCCTCGACGTTGGCCTCAGCGTCAGTCTTCATGCGCTCGATTTCTTTCTCGTCCAACCCGCTGGAGTCCGTGATCGTGACCTTGTTCTCCTTGCCGGTCGCTTTGTCACGCGCCGTGACGTTCAAGATGCCGTTCGCGTCGATGTCGAAGATGACCTCGATTTGCGGCAGTCCACGCGGCGCGGGGGCGATCCCCGTCAGGTTGAAGCGGCCCAGCGAGCGATTGCCGCTGGCCATCTCACGCTCGCCTTGGAGAACGTGAATGGTCACCTCCGGCTGACTGTCCGCCGCGGTGCTGAACGTCTCCGTTTTGCTGGTCGGAATCGTCGCGTTGCGCTCGATGAGCTTGGTCATCACGCCGCCCAAGGTCTCGACGCCGAGTGTCAACGGCGTGACATCCAATAGGACCACGTCCGTTTTTCCGCCGCTCAACACGGCGCCCTGAATGGCGGCGCCTGCAGCGACAACCTCGTCGGGATTGATGCTCTTGTTAGGATCAACGCCGAATAGCTCCTTGACCAGTGCCTGCACGGCCGGTATTCGCGTCGACCCGCCCACCAGCAGGACCGCGTCGACCTTGCCGCTGAACGTCTTCTGCTTCTTCTTGGCATCCTTCACGGCCGCCACGACCGGGCCTCGACAACGCTCCGTAAGCTCTGTTGTGATCTGCTCGAACTTGCTGCGCGTCACCGTCGTCTGCAAGTGCTTCGGTCCGCTCTGATCGGCTGTGATGAATGGTAAGTTGATCGTCGTCTCAATCGTCGACGAAAGCTCGCACTTGGCCTTTTCGCAAGCCTCTTTGAGGCGCTGAAGGGCCATCGGGTCTTTGCAAAGGTCGATCCCTTCCTTCTTGCGAAACTCCTCTGCGACGTAGCCAATGAGCGCGCCGTCGAAGTCGTCGCCGCCGAGGTGGCCGTCGCCGCTACTCGCAAGCACTTCGTAGACACCCTCGTCGTCGATGTCGAGGATGGAGATATCAAACGTCCCGCCACCAAGGTCGAACACAGCGATGTGTTGCGACTTCTTGCCCTCGAGCCCGTACGCCAGCGCCGCGGCGGTCGGCTCGTTGATGATCCGCTCGACCGTTAGTCCTGCGATCTCGCCCGCATCCTTGGTGGCCTTACGCTGCGAATTGTTGAAGTACGCCGGCACGGTGATTACCGCACGATCGACCTTCTCGCCAAGATAGTCTTCCGCAGTCTTCTTCAGATCCTGAAGCACCATGGCGCTGATCTCGGGCGGCGTGAATTCTTTGCCACGCACCTTGACCTTGACCAGTTCGGTCGCGCCACCGGTTACCTCGTACGGTACCGTCTTCTCTTCGCTGCCAACCTCATCGTGGCGGCGGCCCATGAACCGTTTGATGCTGTAGACGGTGTTCTGCGGATTGGTCACCTGTTGGTGGCGCGCAACCTGACCCACGAGACGCTCGCCCTTGTCGGTAATAGCCACCACCGACGGCGTCAAACGCGATCCTTGCGCATTGGTGAGGATCTTCGGCTGATCCCCTTCCATGACGGCCACCACAGAGTTCGTAGTACCCAAGTCGATTCCGATGATTTTTCCCATGTGTGCTCTCCTACGAAAACCGGAGGCGAATCCCGTGCGCACTGCCTCCGACTCCCCTTGATGCAACTGCAGTGCCGAAACCTCCGATGGCCCCTCTTATGCCGTAACCTATTGTCGCACAAGTTGTTACGTTTTACCACCACCCATGCTCCAACCCGCCCGCTGCCATCTTGGCAGAACGGCGCCCTGCGAAATTGGCACGATCTGCATAGTTTTATATATTTATCTGTCGAAACGCCGCCCCTCGCCCTACACTACCGGCCATATGGCACACGAACCGCTTGAGACCGCTGAAGCAGAGGACTTTCCCACCGTCGTCCAATTGTCCATATTCCTGGACGACCGCGTGGGTGAGTTGCTCCGCCTCACCAAGCTGTTCACCCGCACCGACATTCGTATCTGGGGCTTAATGGTAGTGAACTCGGTCGACTGCGCCATCGTCCGCATGGTCGCGGACGACCCCGAGGAAGCCAGATCGCTCCTCGTAGACCACCGCTTTCCGGTCAATGAGACCGAAATCGTCGTCGTCCGCCTGCCCCACGGGAAACGGGCGATGCTCAGCGTGTGGGCGGCAGTGCTCAGTGCGGAAATCAACGTGTACTACACCTACGCGCTTCTCGGTCACTCCCACGGCGACCCCACCATCGCGATACAAACCGACAGCCCGGCCATGGCGTGTGAGGCCCTGACGCGGCGAGGGTTCGACGTGCTCAGCGAAGCCGACCTCATCAGCGAACGCAACACGTAGACATCCGACGCCTGCCCACGCTGCTAATGAGCCCAAGTTACGATTCTACACAGTTCCGCACGCGCCTTACTCGATACCTGCAGATAGACTCTCGCATGAGACGACCAACGATGAACGCTGGGGCGTTGAGGCAAACGGGCGTAGTGGAGGCTTGAGACGATGTTCTTCTTCGATCCGATGTGGCTGGTGTTTATGCTGCCTGGCATGGCGTTGTCCGGGTGGGCTGCCGTGTCCGTCAAGTCTGCGATTGCGAAGGCTTCTCGGATTCGCCCCAGTAGCGGGATGTGCGGCGCGGAGGCTGCCGCGCGAATCCTCGCGGCAGAGGGCTTGGATCACGTCGCCATCGAGCAAACCCGAGGCATGCTCGGCGATCACTACGACCCACGCAAAAAAGTGCTGCGGCTCTCTCCCGAAATCTACCAAGGGCGCACGCTCGCAGCCGTCGGCATCGCGGCGCACGAAGCCGGGCACGCCATCCAGGATGCCCGCGCCTATGCACCGCTCGCGCTGCGTAGCGGCTTGGTTCCCATGGCATCCATCGGAAGTAATCTCTCATGGGTCATGTTGATCGCAGGTCTCGTGCTGCAAAGCCAGAACCTCATCATCGCCGGCATCGCGCTGTTCTCGGTGACCGTTGTGTTTCAACTCGTCAATCTGCCGGTCGAGTTCAATGCCAGCACACGGGCGCGCGAGG
>JAJDDU010000527.1 GCA_029260155.1 Phycisphaerae bacterium
CGGGCGAGATCACCGATGCGCGCGAACGCGTTGAGCGGCGGTGGTTTTCTAACATGGAGCGTGATTCCGGCATGGCTGCCCTGGTCACTGCCCGCGGTGCGCGCTGCGAGCCATTTCACCGGTGGTTGGTGTTTCGGCAAGCGTTTTCGCCGGAACTGGTCCGCCGCTTCCTCTCCCATGTCGAAGAGTCTGGCCTGGTGGACGACGGGACTCCGCTTCTCGATCCATTCTCGGGCACCGGCACTTTCGTCACTGAGTGCGCTCGGCAGGATCGCGCGGCCATCGGTGTGGATGCGCTGATGGCGGCCGCCTTCGTCACGAGCACCAAGCCCGCAACCGCCATGCCGGAACTCCCCGAACTCACAGGATGCACAACGTGGCAGGAGATCGCCGACCGTCTGACCGATTCACTGCACCGCGCGGCGCTCATCTGCGCCGTCGCCGCCCATACAACGGCAAAGGGCACACTCAACAAGAACGCGCCCCCGATGATCGACGCGTTCCAAAGCATGATCGAAGTGATGCGCGTCGACCTGCGCACACCGCTGAAACGCACGAACCTCGCCCTGACCGGCGACGGTCGCAAGCTCAGTTTTCTCACCGACAGCTCGATTGGCGGAATACTCACCTCTCCGCCCTATCTCTCCAGGCACGACTATTCAAAACTGACGCTTCCATACGAAGACGTTTGTGCCCATTGGTACGGTCGCCCCAAATCGAACCAGATGCCCGCCAGTCCGAGGGGTCGCACCTCTCCGCGCCGTGGCGACGTTCCTGCCGCGGTGGCTGAAAGCTGTGACACGCTCGACCTCATCGGCGAACACAAGCTCGCCCGCGTGGTCCGTGCCTATTTTCTCGACACGATCGGCATTCTCAAACAGTGTGCGCGCGTGCTCCAGCCTGGGGCACCACTCTGGCTGGTCATCGGCGGAGCAAGACTGAAGGACGTCTATGTGCCGACAGACAGCATTCTCGCCGAACACGCAGAGTCGATCGGGCTCACTGTGCGACAATTCGTCGTCGCCCGCGACCTTATTCCGGGACCGAGGAAGTTCGGGCGACTCCCCAATATCACGCCGCGGGAATCGATCTTGGTGATGGCAAGAAGTTGACGCCATGCTCATCAGCAGACACGACCGCCCCGTAGCATTCGTTAATTTGCTCTACATTGTGATTTTTACGTGGCTCTCGCTTCGACGCGAGAACTACGAGTTCCTGTTGTACGCCGGGATCATCATCGTTCTGTTCGCGCTCATTCTGATCAAGCAACGCGCTCTCAAATTCAACGGGACGATTCTCTGGGGGTTGACCGTCTGGGGCCTGATGCACATGGCCGGGGGAAATGTTCGCGTCGGAGATGGCATCCTCTACGAGGTGCAGCTAATCCAGCCATTCCTCCGATTCGACCAACTCGTGCACTTCCTGGGCTTCGGCACAGCCACGCTCGTCTGCCACCATCTTCTCAAACCGCATTTGAGAGAAGCTACCCCGTGGTCACCGACGCTCATTGGTCTGATCGTCATGATGGGCGTGGGCGTCGGCGGACTCAACGAGATTGTCGAGTTCATCGCAGTGGGCGTCATACCCGAAACCGGTGTCGGCGGATACGAGAACACTCTGTGGGACATGGTATTCAATCTCTTCGGCGCGTGTGCAGCCGTCGCGCTTCTGAGAATTCGTCACGCCGAGGCAGACGCCTGATCTGTCGAGCACCGTGCAATCAGCTCTGCCGCTTACGCGCGCGTAGAATAGCCACAAGAAACAGGAGTATGCAGAGCGACTTCCACAGAAGCAGCCACCACGGACGCCACCATGCGCCCGTATCCGCCTCAACAATGTCCGACCCTCCGAAGGCAACGAGGACAATCGCAGCACAGATCACGGGCCGCCGCCGCCAATTAGCCCGCCTGAACCCCCACCAGACAATTCCGATCGCGACCAACACCCAGACGCCTGATTCAACGTAGTTGGCGATACGGAACATGACATCTCCCCGACCACAACTGCTCTACAACGGCGTATCGATGGCTGCAACCACTCGCCCCGTTCCGAATGGTCTGAATATCAGAATCATTGCGGGCAGTAGGACTAGATCCGCCACAAGAGCACCGCACATTGTGAATCCAAGTAGTCCGCCGAAGTACGCAGTGGGCAAGAACTCCGAGAGCGTCAGAATCCAGAACCCCAGCGCGAGCACGACGGTCGTGAATACGCATGCACGCCCGACACTCCCGTGGGCCGTTCGCAGCGCCATTTCATAATCACCCGTCTCGCGCAGCGCGGCGCGAAACCGCCACAGATAATGCACGACGTCGTCCACGGCAATCCCCATTGCCACTGAGAGCATCATAGCGGTGGTCATGTTCACTGGGATCCCGATCCAACCCATCGCACCAAGGCAGATGACCACCGGCAGCGTGGCTGGGATCATCGCGATCATCGCAACCTTGACGGACCGCAAGGTCACCATGAGAACCACAAACACTGCGGCGACGGTTATTCCCAATGAGCGAAACTGATCCCGCCACAACTCCGACACCAAAGTCGCGTGAAAGTAGTACAGGCCCGTGATCTGGATGTTGTAGTCCGGCCCAAAGACGTCTTGCGCCATCGTGCGCAATTGCGATGCCATCTCCAGCTTCTGCCGAACCTGAACGCCTTCCGTGACACGCAAGTTGATTCTCAGCGCAGTTTCCGCGGCATTGACGAAATTGCGCATGATTTCGCTCAGCGTCACTTGGTCGAATAGACGCCGCATCGCCCCGAGCTTGGTTTTGGGATCGATCTCGGCGAACGGCACGTCGAATCCGTCCATCGAGAGAATGTCGGCAACGGTCTGCGCTTTGCGGACAGGTTCAAACGTCGCCACCGCCCGCTCACCGACCGTCTTCGCTGCACCGATGGCTTCCGCAGTCATAACCGACGCACCATCCGCGCGACGCACGACAATCTCCATCGAACCTGTCGGCGAAAGGTTGGACTCGATGAATGCGTAGCTGCGTCGCACCTCACTCTCCGGGCGGAAGCTCTTCACGAAATCGCTCTCAAACTTCAACCACGGGATCGCCGCGGCGAACATCAGCGTGATCGCAAGAGACGCGATCAGCACGCCGACTCGGTGCGGATTCACCCAGACGCCCACCATCCTAAGTCCGTCCGCGAGCGTACTTCTCGAATCGGCGTGTGCGGCAGCAGGCCGGGCAATCGCCAACCACGGAATCACGCAAAGCGAAGACACCAAGGCAGCCACCAGTCCGACAACCATCAACAAGCCGAAGTTGCGGACCGGCGTAATCGACGAGATACCAACCGACCCGAATCCCACCGCAGTTGTGGCCATGACCCCGATGCACGGCGCCGCCATTCGCCCCAGCACCCGCCGCGATCTTTCGCGCCAATCGTAGAACGGCGCCCGTACGAATTCCTCCTCCTCGGCGACGGCCAGGTGTACACAGTTTGCCACCGACAAGACGACCACGAGGATGACGATCATCTGTGTGATCAACGCGGTTGGCAGGGCCAGCGCCGAAGCGAATCCCAACGCCGCCAGCGTCGCAGACGCCGAAACGGCAAGCGCAAACAACGCAGGTGCGAAGCGACGAAACACGAGGCCAAGCGTCACCACCACCAGCGCAAACGCAGCCGTCGAAAAGACGCGCAGATCCCGATCGACGTAGTCATACATGTCGATCAGCGTGACATACGGGCCCGCCAGCACAATCCGCGCTTCCGGCCAAGAAGCGCGCGCCGCAGACACGATCTCTCGCAGTCGCACGACCGTCTCACGACGGACCGGCCCGGGCGCATTTTCACCCGACATTTGCAGCAGGATGGCCAGGGTCTTTCCGTCGCGACTTACGAAGTTGTCGACAAAGAGCGGGTGGTTGCGGAGGCGATCACCGAGCACTCTTCGCAGCAGTGCGGGCACATCGGCCAGCGAAGTGACACGCTGTACTTGCGGAAGCCCCGCGACCTCCGACGCGATCCGCTCCACGAATTCCATCGTCGCGGCTGGCTCCACATCTTCAGCCCGCACCGCGATGAGCGCGAATTCGTTGCTGACGAACTCGTCCATCAACTGACGCAGTTCTTCGTACGCCGGACTGTTTGAAGCCACGAACGCGCGCAAGGAATAGTCTTTTCTGAGACCTCGGGTTGCCAAGAGAGAAATGGAGAGGACCGTCACGCAGACGACGGCGACGAGTGCAGGCTTGTACAGTCTGATCAACAGTTCCCGCAACGTCGTGCTACCGCTGATTCAACATCGCTGTCGAAGTCGCCAGCCCAGTGAATCTCCGCGTCCCAATGGCGGCACGCGGAAGCCCTTCAGGCCAGATCGACAGGGACAGTCCGGCATTGTCCTCGGCCTCATCCAACTCGAAGATCAAGCCAACATACCATCGCGGGTACTTCCGAATGTACGCAACCGTGAAGTCAAGAGTCGTGTCGCGTTGCAGGTCGAACGCTTCACGAAGTGCGATGGTGTGTTTGCGGTCGACCTTGTAGTTCAGGCCGAAGCCCAAGAGATTCGAATCTGTTTCGTCAATGTACCGGTAATCGACGCTGTAACTAAAGCGCGGCGAGCGGTCTACCTGCAAGGCAATATCAAAGACATCTACTTCACCGTCATTGAGATCGTAGTTCAATTCGCTCAAGAGAACGGTGGCGTCACTGATCCGCCAGTTGAGTGATCCGTTAACGAAGTTCCTCGAAACACTTTCTTCGGGACGGGAAACAGAGACAAACCCGTTGGTAAGATCGCGGGACCCTCCGTCATTGAAAAGCCCAACTTCCAGATCAGCCGTGATCCAGTCGACCACACGCCGGTTGTCTGGCGAACCACGTTTGGTCTGCAAACGCTGCCGAACTGCCAACAGCACGCCGTCGAAATCGTCTACCCGCTCGACATGATCGTCGAAGGGGAACAGTTCATCGGGCGATCGATTGCTATGCGAAACCCAGGCCACCACTTCCGGCTTGATGACGTGGCGAATGCCGTTTACGTCGAACAGCTGACTGTAGACATCGGGGTACACGCGGGCGACATACATGCTGCCGCGAACGCCGTATTCCGCCAAGAACCGACCTCGTCCTCCGCCGCCGCCTTGAGAGATCGCCCCCAAGAAGCGATCGCGCGGGGTATCGTCCCACGCCGAACCGCGCAATGCCGCAAACGGCACAAGTCGCACAGGCCCCAGCGAAAACGGAAAGTCGATCTCCTGACGCGAGTCCACACGCAACGTC
>JAJDDU010000528.1 GCA_029260155.1 Phycisphaerae bacterium
GCCGTGGGCGGCCGTGGCTGGGGTATGAAGATTGCGTTCCGCGGGGGAGGCGTACAGGGCGGTGGCATCGAGAGGTGCCGTCAAGGGAGCAGGCGGGATCAAATGTCGGACCCCGTGGTGGTGGCATGGTGCAAGACAAGACGCCGCGACCGTGAATGGGGCCGACTCGAAATCGTTAAATGGCACGTCCTGGTGGCGATGCCGAATAGATGCTCGGAAAGATCCCGAATTCTTCCCGCAACCCTCTTGACGGAGACTCGCTCATAGATGCCACCCGGCGTCGAAACGGTTAGGAATCCCCTAATTCCTTGCTTCGGTTGCAGGCGGCGAGGACGGCTTCGACGAGGAGTTCGAATACGTTGTTGTCGCGCATGGAGGCTAGGGCTGCGGCGGTAGTGCCACCGGGTGAGGTTACCTTGTCGCGGAGGACGTTGGGGGGATCGTTGGAATCGAGCAGCATGCGACCTGCGCCGAGGCAAGTCTGCTTGGCGAGGAGTTCGGCGTGTTGACGAGATAGACCCGCGCGGACGCCGGCTTCGACGATTGCCTCTGTGAAGAAGTAGAAGAATGCGGGTCCAGAGCCGGAGACGGCGGTGACGGCGTTGAGCAGGGCTTCGTCCTCGATGTGCAGGCTCTTTCCTCCGGCGTCGAAAATGCGTTGGGCGCGCAGGAGGTCGGCTTCGGACGCCCATCGCCCAGGGTGCACGCCAGCCATTCCCTCGCCGACGTGCGAGGCGAGGTTTGGCATGACGCGGACGACGCGGGCTTTGATGTTGCTGAGCTGGTTTTCGATGGCTGCCGTCGAGACTCCGGCCATGATCGAGACGATCACGTGGTCTTCGCAGACGAGGTCGGCGATGCCGGCGAGCACTTCCTGGTAGACCTGCGGTTTGACGGCCAGCAGTAGAATGTAGCTTTCGGAGACGAGATGGCGGTTGTCATCGGTGACCTGGATGTTGAACCGTTCGTGGAAGACGTTTCGGCGGTTCTCGTTGGGGTCCGCGGCGATGATGCGGTCGTCGAGCAGGACGCTGTTTCGCAGAAGTCCGTGGACGATGCCTTCGGCTGCGTTGCCCGCGCCTATGACTCCAATTTCGTATTGTGTGTGCATGTGGGTCTCTCCAAACGGTGGGCATTCTAGTGGTCGATGGGAGCGGCGTCGATGGGGATCGCCGTCCGAAACGAGCCGCGCATTCGGCAAGGCCACACAAAATGAGATGCACCCGAGGTAGTTGGCTGACGGTGGACAGGGTATGCTCACGGGTGTCGGCCCTTTGCTTCGGGGGTCGGATGACGGTGTAGTGTTGGGCTGATCGACTGTGGGGTGGAAGCGAAAGGGACGCGAGGTTTGGTCGACTATCGGATTGAGAAGGCGGGCGGCACGTGCGTAAAAACGGGTGCGGAAATCGTCGAGGGACAGGCGTACTACGCTGTTCTGTTCGAGGACGGTGAGAGCTTTCGGCGGGAAGCGTACTGCGAGGATGCGTGGAGCGGGCCACCGGAGGGCGCGTACTGCCATTTTAAGACACGCGTTCCGGTCAAGGCCAAGAAGCAGCGGCTGTTGGTCGATGACGACATGCTGGTTGAGTTCTTTCGGCGATTGAAGGACGAGAAGGAGCTGGTGCGGTTGCAGTTTCGATTCGTTCTGGCGTTGATTCTGATGCGAAAGCGGCTGCTGAAGTACGAGGAAACTGAAGCCGGCGGCGACGCAGAATACTGGCTGATGCGTGTGGGGAAAGAGGAGGAGATTCACCGAGTGCTGAACCCGCGCCTCGCGGACGAAGAGATCGAGCGAGTGAGCAAGGAGCTGGGTGCCATTCTACACGGCGACGTGAAGATACTCGACGAAGAAGCGGAGACACCTGCAGCGGAAACACCTGCGGAGGAAACGGCTTGAGGCGGGCGTGCCTAGTGGTAGCGTTGTTGGCGGCTGGTTGCGGCGAGCCCAAACGCTCGGCGATGTTTACGCCCATGCAGCGGGCGGTGGGAATCGTTGAAGCGAACCGTGATCTGGTACGGACGGGCTTGAAAGCGAGCGGATCGGCACGCGGTTTCTTTGTGGACGACCGGGGCAGGAAACAACATTTCGATCTGGGTGCCAAGTTGCAGGTCGTTCCGCCGTCGCACATGCGTTTCGTGCTGCAAAACGCGTTTGGGCAGGACGAGCTGGAAGTCGGGATGAATGCGGACAAGTGGTGGCTTCTGGTTCATCGTCCTGGGACGCGTTATTTTGAGGACGCGGTGGGCGTCGAGCCGGGCGTGGCGATCGGAGGGACGGTACCGCTACGGGCCGACCAATTGATGGAGTCGCTGGGGCTGGGCGCGCTGTCGGCTGGCCAGGCTGGCGCGCGCGTGGTGGACGACTATCAGCAATTGATCTTCATGGGCACCGGTGCGGATGGGCGCGTGGTGATAGCAAAGGAGTATTGGCTTGACCGGTACGAGCCGCGCTTGACCGGCCGAATCGTGTTTCGCGACGACGAGGGGCGTGCGGTGTTGTCGTCGTGCTTGACCGGTTACGGTGCCGTGGGGGATTCGGGGCTGAAGTTACCCTATGAGCTGCGATTGAGTTGGCCGGCCGAGGAAGCGGAGTTGGTATTCCGGGTTGGTCGATGGCAAGAACTGGAGCGGCTGACGACCGAGCACCCCGCGTTCGTCTCTCCGCGAGATCGCGGTGGGCGGTATGACACGGAGATTGTCGGTGCGGACTAGCGAATCGCAATGACCGTTTTGGAAAGAAGTGAGTCGTTGAAAAACGCGAATTGGTTTTTGCTTGGGGCGTCGTGGCATCGTCGCTGCGTTCTGGGGTTGCTGGGCTTATTCTGCGCGCCTGCGTGGGCGATGGCGAGCTCGCTTCAGGTCGTGGGCGGGGCTGACATTGTCTGGGCGATTCGCGACATGAGCGAAGGCGAGGGGGCGCCGTCGCTTTGGCGTTTTGGGTATCGCCGTGTCGGGCCTGCCGATCAGACATTTTGGGGCGTTGCGGTTCGTGGAATTGAAGTCGTAGGTGACCCGCGTGTCGCGGCGGTGCGTGGATCGCGACTGCATGTGTGGTACGCGGATGGGACGCATCGCGGGTATGGACCCCGGCGTTCGGGCGTGGAGCGGACGCTGCCGGGATCGGCTGTTCCGATGGCGGCGGGGGCGAGCGACGCTTCGTCGCCCGTCTATGCGATCGTGGATCGGTCGGTGGCTATGCTTCTGGAATCGGCCGAGACTGGCGAGGACGTGACGGAATCGCGTTGGCTGGACTCGGACTACGTTGTCGTGCGGCTGGATCGTGGCCGGTGGCAGGGTGATCGGGATTTGCCTCGGACGTGGTTCGGTCGGCCCGACGAAGTGCATCTTCTGGCTTCGGGAACCTCGCTGGGAATCGTCTTCTCCGCGGCCGACGGCGCTGAAGGCTACGCTTTCGTCCGGAGTGAGGGCGGTTCTTCTGTTTGGTCCGAGCCGGCGGTGATCAAGGGGCTTCGGACGGGCGATTTGCTGGCGGCTGCGACGTGCGACGGCGCGCCCGTTCTGGTGGTCGCGCGCGACGACGGCGCGCGGGCGGCGACATTGCGGTTGGCGGAGGAGGGTTGGATTGAGGGATCGGTGCTGACGGTCGATGGCGCTGCAATTCGGGAACCCGGCCGTGCGACGTTCGGCGTGCTGGGCTCGGAAGTTGTGGGCGCATGGGTGTCAGACGATGACACTGTTCGCTCGGCCCGCTGGCCGGTCCAAGGCGGCACGTCGATCGACGGCGAAACCACGGTGCGTTCGCTGAGCCCAGGTCCCAGCGCCCGATCATCGAGCGGGACGCGACTGTTCCTAGCCTACGTGACGCTGATGCTCGTCTTGGTCGCGGTGTTCATGCGGCGGCGGGTGAGTGTGGTCGATGACGTGAAGCTGCCCCCACATGTTTGTTTGGTGAGTCACGGGCGACGGATGTTGGCATTCAGCATCGACGCATTGTTGTTCATGCCGGCGGCGGCGTATGTGTTCGTTCCGCTGCTGCGTCGGTTCGATTTCAACGAGGCCATGCTGAGGCAGGCGACGATGGTCGACGGGGCTGTGATGCGTGAATTCACGTGGCGGTGGGTTCTGGTGGCGGCGGCGTTCATCGTCTATGCGACGGTGTTTGAGTGCTGGTGGCGTGCGACGCCGGGCAAGCGACTGTTGCGCATGTGCGTGCTGGCCGAGTCCGGCGGACGGTGCGGCTTCATGCGCATCGTCGTGCGGAACGTCCTTCGCGGCGTCGAATTTTTTCCGTTTCTCGATCTCTTGCCGACGCTGGTTCTTATCTTCCTGACGAAGAATCACCAACGTCTCGGCGATCTGATGGGCAGGACTGTGGTTGTTCAGCGGATGAGTGAACCGGCGCCGAAGCGGGAGCCGGCGGATCACGACGATTCCTGAATCATCCCGCCCCCTGATATCAATCAGTGGCCGTCGGCATGAGCGGGTCCAGCGACCATTCGCTCCACGAGCCCGGATAGAGCTTTGTGTTGGTGAACCCCGCGATGGCGAGAGCAAGCAAATCGTGACACGCGGTGACACCAGAGCCGCAGTAGCAGGCTACCTCAGCCTCTTGTGTTACACCTAGTGATTGAAAGCGTGTGCGCAGTTCGTCGGGGCTGTGCATGGTCCCGACTTCCCTGCTCCGGAGATTGCCGTCGAACGGAGCGTTGACGGCGCCGGCGATTCGCCCCGCGTGTTTGTCGATGGGCTCATGCTCGCCACGGAATCGCTCGGGAGCCCGGGCATCCAGCAGAAGCGTGCCCCGCGCGAGAGCTGCCGCTACAGCCGACTTTGTGGGCAGGAGCAACGAGTCATTCGGCTGTGCGATGATCGGCTGCGAATGTGCGGTGCGCGTGGCCGGTGCTGCTTCATCGGTCGGACGATTCTCGGCGACCCACTTGGCCATACCACCGTCGAGCACCGCAACGTTGGTGTGGCCTACCCAGCGGAGCATGAACCACAGGCGCGACGCAATGGAACCGGTGGCGCCATCGTAGACCACGACGGTGGTTCCGCGCCCGATCCCGGCGTCGGCAAGTGAGTCGACGAATCGTTGGGCGTCGGGGAGCGGGTGGCGACCTCGGATGAGTTCCGGGTCAGAGCGGTCTGAGAGATCGGTGTCCAGATCGAGGAATACCGCGCCGGGAATCCGTGCCGTTGTGTATGCGGTGCGCCCTGCGTCCGGCTTTCCGTGTTGCCATCGCACGTCGGCGACTACGAGATCAGGATCGGTGAGTTTCGCTGCGAGCCAGTCGGTCGAGACGATCGGATTCATTTCGGGTGTCCTTCTCTTGAACCGGTAAGGACGTTTTCCATCGTGTATCGCCCTGGGGGTTTGGTGTCTATCCACGCGGCGGCTTCGAGGGCGCCTCGGGCGAACGTGTCGCGCGAGTGGGCGGTGTGCTGTATGGAGATCGTCTCGCCAGGGCCCGCGAAATGGACCTCATGGTGACCAACCGTGTCACCCATTCGGATCGCGTGTACACCGATTTGGGTCTTGGGGCGCGTTTCGGTGTTGCCTTTTCGCCCGAAGATAGGGTCGCGTTCACGGTCGCGGCCTGTGGCTTCGATAAGCGCGTCGAGGAGTGAGACGGCCGTCCCGCTTGGCGCGTCGACCTTCTTGTTGTGATGGTGCTCGATGATCTCGACGTCGTAAGCGTCGCCCAACCGATTGGCCACGTCGCCGACCAGCGACAGCAACAGATTGATCCCCACGCTGAAGTTGGTGGCTTTGAGGATTGCGATACTGCTTGCAGCCGCTTCGATCCGCTGGAGTTCATCCTCGGTGTGCCCGGTGGGGCCAATGACCATAGCAGTGCAAGCCGATTGACACCTATCCAGCCAACTCATCGTGCCGGCTGGGACAGAGAAATCGAGCAACACGTCAATCGGGGCATCGCAAGCGTCGGTCACGGTCAAAGAACGATCAGCGACCCGAATCTGCTCGCCCAGGCGAGGATCATCAGGAGTCGTAAGCGCCGCCACCAGTTGAAAGCGGTCGTCGTCAGCCAGCAGGTCGAGCACCCGTGTGCCCATTCGCCCGGTGGCGCCGAGTAGGGCGAGTCTTATCATCGTCGTGCGAACTCCGGGTCCGTTCGAGTCCCCCGCCGCTAAAGCGATGGGCTACCCCACAACTGATAACTGACAACGGAGAACTAATCAATTGCTTCGATGGTGCTGGGATTCCGCATCGAGGATGGCACGCTCCTTGGCAGTCAACGATTCCATGCCGCCCTCGTGTACTTTGGCGAGGATTCTGTCGACCTGTTGGCGGCGTTCCTCGGCGCGGGCGGCGTCGCGTTCGGCGCGGGCGGCCTCCTTCTTGAGGCGACGGCGTTCGAAGAAGGACGGCTTCTTTTCGGGGTCTTCGGAGAAGCCCTGTTCGAGCGAGGTGTACCCCTGGGAAAAGTCGTAGCCGAACTCGTTTTCGGCGTCGAAGGCGCCGGCCTTGATG
>JAJDDU010000529.1 GCA_029260155.1 Phycisphaerae bacterium
CTGGCGGCCAACGGAACGCTGAAGCTCAACGGCGCCACGTTGAGCACCGGTGCCATCGTTACGCAGGCCCAGATCGACGCCAACCAGTTGACCTTCGAGCCCAACGCCGACTGGAACGGATCCACCAGCTTCACCTTCAGATCGCATGACGGCGAAGCATGGTCCGCCGGCACGGCCAGCGTAAACATCACCGTCAATCCGGTGCAGGACGCCCCGACGGCCGTGGGGAGTACGGTCACCGCGACCGAAGACACGACTTACGCATTCAGCGCCGGCGACTTCAATTTCGCCGACGTGGATAGCGGAGAAGCGTTGCAACAGATTCAGGTCACTTCGCTTAACGGTGTCGGATCGCTCAAGCTGAACGGCGTGGACGTCACTTTGAACCAGGTCATCTCTGTCGCCGACATCACCGCCGGGCGGCTGACCTTCGAGACGGCGGCGGCCGACGACAACGGCGCCGCCTACGACAGCTTCGCCTTCAAGGTGCACGACGGACTGGCCTACAGCAACTCAGCCTACACCATGACCGTCGATGTCACCGCGACGAACGACGCCTCGACCGCAACCGCCGACAATGTGACACTCAACGAAGACGCCGCCGCGACGATCACGCTAAGCGGCACGGACATCGACGCCGGAGATGCCGTGGAGCAGTATCGCGTCGACACGCTCGCCGCGAACGGATCCTTGAAGCTCAACGGCGCGGCAGTGAGCGCCGGCGACACCATCACGCAAGCTCAGATCGACGCCGGCAACTTGACCTTCGAGCCGAACGCCAACTGGAACGGCGCGACCAGCTTCACCTTCAGCACAAACGACGGCGACACCTGGTCGGCCAGCTCCGGCACGTTTGACATCGCGGTCGACGCCGTCAACGACGCCTCGACCGCCACGGCGGGAAGCCTCACCATGGGCGAGGACGTGCCGACTGCGGTGACGCTCGCCGGCAATGACATCGACGCGGGCGACAGCGTCGAGAACTACCGGATTGACACTCTGGCAGCCAACGGAACCTTGAAACTCAACGGAGTCGCGGTCAGCGCCGGTGACTCCATCACCCAAGCCCAGATCGACGCCAACGATCTGACCTTTGACCCCGACACCGACTGGAACGGCACTACCAGCTTTACGTTCAGCACCAATGACGGTGATACATGGTCGGCCGCCAGCGCCACGTTCGGTATTACCGTGAACCCAGGCAACGACGCCTCGACCGCAACGGCAGGAAGCCTGACCGTCAACGAGGACGCGCCGGCCACCGCGATCACGCTCGCCGGAACTGACATCGACGCCGGCGACAGCGTCGAGAGTTACCGCGTCGATGCCCTCCCCGCGAATGGGACGCTCAGACTCAACGGGGTCGCAATCAACGGCGGAGGCACCATAACACAGGCACAAATAAGCGCCGGTGACCTCACCTTCGAACCAAACGCCGACTGGAACGGCGCCACCAGCTTCACATTCAGCGCCAGCGATGGTGAAACCTGGTCTGCCGCCTCGGCCACTTTCGACATCACCGTGAACCCAGGCAATGACGCCTCGACCGCCACGGCGGGCGCCATGACCGTAACCGCCGGCGCACCATCCGCAGTCATCACCCTCAGCGGAAGTGATATCGACGCCGGCGATGCCGTGGAGAGTTACCGCATCGACGCGCTACCGTCGAATGGTACGCTCAGGCTGAACGGCACCGCCATTTCCGCAGGCGCCACCGTTACGCAGGCCCAGATCGCATCCGGCAGCCTGACCTTCGACGCGAATGCGGGCACTTACGGCCTGACCACCTTCACATTCAGCACAAGCGACGGCGACGAATGGTCGGCGGATACGGCAACGTTTTCAATCTCCGTAAACGCAGCGCCAGTCGCCCCACTTCCGCCACCGAACGAGGCCTCGGTCACGGCTGATGACACCGTGGCAACCACTAAAGACGCGCCCGTCACCACCGGCAACGTCCTGGCAAACGACTCTGACCCCGACGGCGACGTGATAGGCGTCACAGACTTCACCCAAGCAGCCAACGGCACGGTGGTGCACAACGGCGACGGCACCTTCACCTACACGCCCAACCCAGGCTTCGTCGGAGCGGACTCCTTCACCTACACCGCAAGCGACGAAGCCGGCGCCGCGAGCACGAGCACTGTCGGGGTGACAGTGGGCGAAGATACCTCGAACACGGTTGTTGATCTGCAAGCTCCGCCGACCGAACCGGTAGTCGACGACAGCGATGTTGTCGCAGACACCACCGAACCGGCCCCCGTGGACCCATTGACCGTGAGCACTCCGACAACAACGCCTGCCATTCCAGATGCGGTGAGCAGCCAACCGGAAGCCCCGGCAATCGATGCTCCCGCCGTCGAAATCGACCCGCCCACGCTCGCTGCCGATCCGAACAGCGCCGGCGGTGTCGTTACCCAGCCCGAGGTCGAAACGACCAGGTCGGATTCGGACGCGCCGGTATCGGACGTTGACCGTGAACATGGCGTAGTGACATGGGATGGCACTGAGGATCTCGAAGTTCTGGACCCGCACGAGGATTTCGCGGATTCCGTGGATAGAGATAGGGCATCCGACCCAGGCACACCGGCACCGGGCATTGATGTGTTCGCTGCCATTGCCGGACCCGACTACGACTCGGCGGAGCTCGACATCGACGAGACAGACGCTGAGTTCACAACATCGGACTTCGAGATAGGTAAAGCTGACCTGCCAGTCGTGCCGCCTACGGGGAACGGGAGTTTCAACGAATTGTTCCGCCCGGTTCGCCCCGAGCCGGACGACACCCTCGCGGTATCGGACCTTCCCGACCTGCCGCCGTGGGAATTCGATTCATCCGGCAAACCGATACACGAGGAGGGCGCTCCCCTTGTAGAGGGTCCGGCGCTCACCGACGCCGAGGCAGCGATCGCCAAGGGACCCGAACAACGGGCCGAAGCGCTATCGCCAGGCGGGTTCTTCGCCCTTCTCTGGAGCTTGGTACGAGGCTTGGGAACGTCCGCGAACGACTCCGCCGACGAGCGACAGCCAAGCCCGAAGCAGAGCAGAGACCGTCGATAGCGCTTGGGCACCACCGCCTTGGTCCCAAGCAACCGATGCCTCGTCATTTGACAGAGGAGTGGATTGACCCCACAGAACTGCAGTGCGGACATCGCCAGATAAACTTCGCCGGGCGACGCGGGCACAATCCGCATACGACTGACGCCGCGGCTGACACACAGGACCGCTATTCAACTGCCCGACTGCGTCCGTCCGAAGACCCCTTCGTCCTCCGCGCCGCGCACGAGCTATTGCGAGATCTATCACGCGGTTTGCCAGCTGACGGTTAAAGCATATGTTAACTATAGTTCTGAGCGCATTTGCTTCGTGAATGGCGTAAATCGGACGGGGAGTATCGGAACAATGACACCTACTGACACTGGCGTACAAATCCGCACTGATGATTCCGGAGTTGACCGAGCATTGACGATAGTCCTCATGCGTGGACTTCCAAGCTGCGGCAAGAGCCACGCCAGCCAAAAGCTGGCGGCGGAAGGCGGAGTCCGAATAGAGTTTGATGAGTATTTCTACACACAGGTCGGTAACAGTACTTCCAGCTACGACTGGTCGCGCGAGCTCATGCAGAGCGCCCGCGCGTGGAACTTCCAGCGAATCAAGGCTGCGGTCGACGCCGGCGAGAGCCCAATAATCGTGGACAGCGACAATCTCGTCGGACCTGTCACGAAGCAATACGTCGCCTACGCATTTGCCCACGGGTATGAAGTCGCGATCAAAGAACCGAATTCGCCGTGGTGGCGCACTATTCGGGAACTGCTTGCCGACAAGGCAGCGAACGCAGACGCCCTACAAATGTGGGCAAAGAGGCTGGCCAACATGAGCAAGACGACACACCGCGTGCCGATCGCGGACATTCTCGGGCGCATCAATCGATGGAGCAACGTTACGGTGGAGCACATCTTGTCGGCCGCATGAAATACGGAGTCGCAGCCGCAGGACGGAAGCAATGACCGTGGGAAAGAAACGCACAAAGAAGAAGTCGAAGAGCACCAAGCAAGGCGAAGCGAATCGCGACGATGTCTCCGCGCCCAAACCGTCGTTCAACGTCGAGAGCTTGGAACCCAGGATCCTGTTGTCGGCCACGTGGGTAGATGCGGATACCCCCGATTCCCCGGACGTTGACGTCGACACGCTGGAAGGCGAGATGGACGATCTGGTGGTGGCCTTCGATGGCGACGACACCGGCGCCGGCCCCGACGGCGACACCCTGTTCGCTGGGCTTGACGACATTGACTCGGTTGCGAGTGATTCTCTGTTGTCCGATGTCGTCGAGGACGCACCCGACATTGCGGCCGATGGCGGAGACAGTAATTCGGCCACCACGGACGATGTAGAGGCCACCGAAGCCAAGATCGACGACGCCGTTGCCACGCCCGTCGGCGAGGACAATAACCTAGCGAGCGACGATGCGACCGCCGGCGACGATGACGCGTCGGCCGTCCAGAGCGCTGCTGAGACTGAGTCCGACGGCGAGACTGACGACGTGCTGATGACCGCCGACGTGTCGGCGACAGAGCCACCCGCACCCCTGAGCGTCGTGCTGATCGACTCCGCCCTCGAGGACACCAACGTGCTTCAGGATGCCGTGGACGAAGATGCGGTCATCATCGAGTACAATAGTGAAACCGAGTCGATGGTCGACGTGCTTGGACGGGTCGAGTCGCTGGCGGAAGGACAGGGCGCTCAGATTGAGTCCCTTTCAATACTCTCGCACGGTGACGGCGGGCAATTCAACCTCGGCAGCGATGTTGTCTCCGACGAGATGACCGACGCGCAGCGCGGGGCTTGGCAATCCCTTTCGGACAATTTCACCGACGACGGCAACATCTACGCCTATGGTTGCAACGTGGTCGACGGCTCGGGTGAGGGGCAGGATCTCCTCAACAGTCTGTCGAGTTTAACCGGCACCGAAGTATTCGGATCGACGGACCTGACCGGGGCCGGGGGCGACTGGGAGTTGGAGGCGGTGTCGGCTGGTGGTGAGGCGGAGTTGACGAGAGGCTTCGATGTCAAAGTGGATGCTTCCGAGGCGTCCGTTTACGCAGGGACACTGGACGGCGGTTCCGGCAGCGGATCCGGTGGCGGATATGGTGGCGGTTCCGGTGGCGGATCGGGTGGCGGTTCCGGTGGCAGTTCCGGTGGCGGATCTGGTGGCTCTAGCGGAGGAGGCTCTGCGTTTACCGAGGGTGACGATAACTGGACCGGAACAGAGGACGACGACACTGCCAACGCGCTCGGCGGCGATGACGTCCTCGACGGCGGCAAAGGGGATGATACGCTCGCCGGCGGCGAGGGCGACGACATCCTGACCGGTGGCGGCGGAAACGACACCCTCGACGGCGACAAGGGCGACGATACGTTCCGATTTGCCGGGGCACAGAATGGCGACGTCATAACGGTCAACGGCGGTTCGAACGGAAGTTCGAACGGAGGTTCGGGAGGCGGCTCGGGCGGAGGTTCCGGCGGAGGATCGGGAGGCGGCTCCGGGGGTGGCGACACGATCGACCTCTCCGCCTACAGCAACGATGACGTTACAGATGATGGCTCGACCATAAGCGTCGACATGGGCGGCGGGCAGTCGTTCACGATCAACTACAGCAACATAGAAAGCATCACAACGTCCGACGGATCGTACACGCCGGGAAACGTCCCCACTAGCCCAAGTTGAACAGTTACGGAGTTTGAACGGCCCGGAGGATAGCGCCATGGCCGTTTTGGGGTAGAAGTCGTGACTACATTTGGGTGACCTTGTCGATTCGACGCAAACGCTGGGGTAGCGTGAGGCCGAGGCGGT